>NZ_JAAFAN010000134.1:0-2665 GCF_010287905.1 Cellulosimicrobium composti | reverse complement strand
GTCCTGTGACCAGGCCGGTCGCGCGGGCCCAGCACGAACCCTGCGCCGGACCGACCGGCTCTCGGGCAGACTCTTCACCGGGGGTGCCGGGGGTCGGGCGGTCCGCGGTGACGGCGGCCCGGCGGTGGCCGCGCGACGAGCTCGACGACGAGGAGACACGAGATGAGCACGGCAACGACGACGGACCCGCAGACCTCGGTGCCGAGGGACGCGGACGGTCACGACGTCATCCGGGTCCAGGGGGCCCGGTCGAACAACCTGCAGGACGTAAGCGTCGAGATCCCCAAGCGGCGCCTCACGGTGTTCACGGGGGTCTCGGGCTCGGGCAAGAGCTCGCTCGTGTTCGACACGGTCGCGGCGGAGTCGCAGCGCCTCATCAACGAGACGTACCCGGCGTTCCTCCAGGGCTTCATGCCGACGCTCGACCGCCCGGACGTCGACGTGCTCGAGGGCCTGACGACGGCGATCGTCGTGGACCAGGAGCGCCTCGGCGCCAACCCGCGCTCGACGGTCGGCACGGTGACGGACGCGAACGCGATCCTGCGCGTGCTGTTCAGCCGGTTCGGCGATCCGCAGGTCGGCCCGCCCACCGCGTTCTCGTTCAACGTCCCCGCGCGCAAGGCGAGCGGCATCATGACGTCGGCCACGGGCGAGAAGACGATCGTGCGCAACGCGATCTACCACGGCGGCATGTGCCCGCGGTGCGAGGGCCGCGGGTCCGTCTCCGACCTCGACCTCACGGAGATCTTCGACGACTCGAAGTCGCTCCTCGACGGCGCGATCAAGGTCCCGGGGTACACGGCCGACGGCTGGATGGTGCGCGGCTTCGTCGAGTCCGGGTTCTTCCCGGGCGACCGCCCGATCCGGGAGTTCACCGAGCAGCAGCGGCAGGACTTCCTCTACAAGGAGCCGACGAAGATCAAGGCGGCGGGTATGAACCTCACCTACGAGGGCCTCATCCCCAAGCTCCAGAAGGCGATGTTCTCCAAGGACGTCGACTCGCTCCAGCCGCACGTGCGCGCGTTCGTCGAGCGCGTGGCCACGTTCGCGCCGTGCCCCGACTGCGGCGGCACGCGGCTGTCGGAGTCGGCGCGGTCGTCGAAGATCCGCGGCGTCAACATCGCCGACCTGTGCGCCATGCAGATCACCGACCTCGCGGCGTGGATCCGCGAGCTCGACGACCCGAACATGGCCCCCGTCGTCACGGCGCTCGGCGACAACCTCGCGTCGTTCGTCGAGCTCGGGCTCGGGTACCTCAGCCTCGACCGGCCGTCCGGCACGCTGTCCGGGGGCGAGTCGCAGCGGATCAAGATGCTGCGCCACCTCGGGTCGTCGCTCACCGACGTCACGTACGTGTTCGACGAGCCGACGGTCGGGCTGCACCCGCACGACATCGACCGCATGAACCGCCTCCTGCTCCAGCTGCGCGACAAGGGCAACACGGTGCTCGTCGTCGAGCACAAGCCGGAGACGATCCGGGTCGCCGACCACGTCGTCGACCTCGGCCCCGGCGCGGGCACGGACGGCGGGCGCGTCATGTTCGAGGGCACGGTCGAGGGCCTGCGCGCGAGCGACACCGTCACGGGCCGCCACCTCGACGACCGCGTGTCCGTCAAGGACGACGTGCGCACCGCGACCGGCGCGCTGGAGATCCGCGGCGCGGACGCGCACAACCTGCAGGACGTGGACGTCGACGTCCCGCTCGGCGTGCTCGTCGTCGTCACGGGCGTCGCCGGCTCCGGCAAGAGCTCGCTCGTCGAGGGCTCGATCTCGCCGCGCGAGGGCGTCGTGACGATCGACCAGAGCGCGGTCAAGGGGTCGCGCCGCTCCAACCCCGCCACGTACACGGGCCTCCTGGAGCCGATCCGCAAGGCCTTCGCGAAGGCGAACGGGGTCAAGCCCGCGCTGTTCAGCGCCAACTCCGAGGGCGCGTGCCCCGAGTGCAAGGGCGCGGGCGTCATCTACACCGAGCTCGGCTTCATGGAGACGGTGTCCACGCCGTGCGAGGACTGCGGCGGGCGCCGGTTCCAGCCCGCGGTGCTCGACTACACGCTCGGCGGCCTGAGCATCGCCGACGTGCTCGACCTCCCGGTCGCGAAGGCCCGCGAGTTCTTCTCGTCCGGCGACGCGAAGGTCCCGGCGGCGAAGGCGATCCTCGAGCGGCTCGACGACGTGGGCCTCGGGTACGTGAGCCTCGGCCAGCCCCTCACGACGCTCTCGGGCGGCGAGCGCCAGCGCCTCAAGCTCGCGACGCACCTCGGCGAGAAGGGCGGCGTCATCGTGCTCGACGAGCCGACGACGGGCCTGCACCTCGCCGACGTGCGCAACCTCCTCGGCCTGCTCGACCGGATCGTGGACTCGGGCAAGTCCGTGATCGTCATCGAGCACCACCAGGCCGTCATGGCGCACGCCGACTGGATCGTCGACCTCGGCCCCGGTGCCGGGCACGACGGCGGTCGCGTCGTCTTCGAGGGCACGCCGGCCGACCTCGTGGCCGCGCGGTCCACGCTCACGGGCGAGCACCTCGCGGCGTACGTCGGCGCCTGACCCGACGCCGACCATGCGGTTTTTGGGCGGGCAGGGGGGGGGACGCGCCCCCACCCCCAGCGGGGGGCCCGGGGGTGTGGGGGGGGCCCCACGGTAACACCCCCGCGCGGGGACCCGG
>NZ_JAAFAN010000133.1:0-2804 GCF_010287905.1 Cellulosimicrobium composti | reverse complement strand
CCCCCCCACCTCCACCCCCGCGGGGGGGGGGGGGCCCCCCGCCCCCCCCCCCGGGGGGGCGGGGGGGCCCCCCCCCCCCCCCCCCCCCCCCCCGGGGCCCCCGGCCGCCCCCCCCCCGGGGGCCCCCGGGGCCGGGCCCCTGCCCCGCCCCGACCAGCCCGACAGAACCTCACGACTCCCGGAGGAGTGCACCCCCATGGAACGACGTACCAGTCCCGGCGGCACGCGTCGCCGCGGCGCGCGGCGGTTCCTCGCCGCCACGGTCGCCGGGCTCACCGCGACGACGGTCCTCACCGTCGCCCCGGCGTCCGCGGCCCCCGCAGGGACGGCCGCACCGTCCGCCGTCACGTCCGTCGCCGACGCCACCGTCGCCGCCGAGCAGGTCCTCACGTGGACCGCGGACAACAGCGTGACCGACTACAAGACCTTCCCCGCCACGGCGGAGGCGGGCCCCGCCACGATCGTGTTCGAGAACAGCGTGGCGACCGGCAGCACGTTCGGCATGAGCCACACGCTCACGTTCGACACCGGCACCATCGGCTACAACCACGACGTGGACCTCAACATCCTCGCGAGCCCGTTCGACGCGAACGGCGGCCGGCACGAGGCCCAGGTGACCCTCACGCCAGGGACGTACCGCTACTTCTGCGCCATCCCCGGCCACGGCGAGATGTGGGGCGAGCTCGTGGTCACCGACGGCGGCGGGGGCGAGGACACCACGGCCCCGTCGGTCACCGCGCAGGTGACCGGCGAGCAGGACGGCGACGGCGCGTACGTGGGCGGCGCGACCGTCACCCTCACCGCGACCGACGACGACTCCGGCGTGGCCGGGGTCGAGTACGACCTCGACGGCGCGGGCTGGCAGGCGTACACCGAGCCGTTCGTCGTCGACGCCGTCGGCGCGCACACCCTGCAGTTCCGCGCGACCGACGCCGCGGGCAACACGTCCGAGGCGCAGACCGCGACGTTCACCGTCGTCGAGGGCGACGTCGAGGAGGACACCACCGCCCCGGTCGTCGAGCCCATGCTCATGGGCGAGCAGGACGAGGACGGCGCCTACGTCGGCACCGCCGCGTTCATGCTCCACGCCACGGACGAGGGCTCGGGCGTCGCGTCCGTCGAGTACCGGGTCGACGGCGGCGCGTGGCTCCCGTACACCACGACCGTGCCGTTCACCGAGCTCGGCGAGCACACGGTCTCCTACCGCGCGACCGACGTCGCGGGCAACGTGTCCGAGGTCGGGTCCGTGACGTTCACCGTCGTCGCGGGCGGCGAGGAGGACACGACCGCGCCGACCGTCACCGCCGAGGTCACGGGTGAGCAGGACGACAACGGCGCGTTCGTCGGGTCCGCGACCGCGACCCTCACCGCGACGGACGACGCGTCCGGCGTGGAGAGCGTGGAGTACGACCTCGACGGCGCGGGCTGGGCCGCGTACACCGAGCCGGTCGTCGTCACCGAGCCCGGCGAGCACACGCTCGTCTACCGGGCCACCGACGCCGCGGGCAACGTGTCCGAGGAGACCGTCACGACGTTCACCGTCGTCGCCGACGCCGGCGAGGACACCACCGCGCCGACCGTCGCGCACGAGGTGAGCGGCGCGCAGGACGGCAACGGTGCGTACGTGGGCTCCGCGTCCGTCGTCCTCACCGCGACCGACGACGGCTCGGGCGTCGCGTCCGTCGAGTACGACCTCGACGGCGCGGGCTGGGCCGAGTACACCGGGGCCGTCGTCGTCGACGAGCCCGGCCAGCACACGCTCGCGTACCGCGCGACCGACGAGGCCGGCAACGTCTCCGAGGCCGCGAGCGTCACGTTCGCCGTCGTCGAGGGCGACGGGAGCGACACCGTCGCGCCCGAGGTCGCCCACCGCGTCATGGGCGGCGAGAAGAACGAGGCCGGGGAGTACCTCGGCTCCGTGTTCGTGCGCCTCCACGCGACCGACGACGACTCCGGCGTCGCGTCCGTCGAGTACCAGCTCGACGGCGGCGAGTGGACCCCGTACGCCAAGCAGGTCTCCGTGCGCACCCCCGGCGCGCACACCCTGACCTACCGCGCGACCGACGTCGCGGGCAACGTCTCCGCCGTCGGGACCGTCACGTTCGTCATCGCGGGCGGCGAGGAGCCCGGCGACACCGACGGCCCCGTCGTCACCGCGGCCGTCAGCGGCAGCCGCACCCGCGACGGCGACTTCGTCGCGAGCGCGCGCGTCACGCTCACCGCCGTGGACGAGGAGTCCGGCGTCGACCGGATCGAGTTCCAGGCCGACGGCGGCGCCTGGCAGCGGTACGCGGCACCCGTCGCGTTCGCGGCCGACGGCCAGCACGTGGTGCAGTACCGCGCCGTCGACGGCGTCGGCAACGTCACGACCGGCGAGGTGACCTTCACCGTCCTCCAGCTCGTCCGTGACCGCTGCGTCGGGTCGGACGTGCGCCCGACGGTGATCATCGACGGCCACGACAGCACGGTGCAGAACTACGACGACGGCACCGGCTGCACGGTCAACGACCACGTCGCCGAGACCGACGAGTACTCCACGCACCGCGAGTTCGTGGAGCACGTGAGCCTCGTGACCGAGGACCTCGTCCTCGACGGCGTGCTCGACGACGCCGAGCGCGAGCTCATCATCGCCGCGGCCGAGCTGTCCGACATCGGCCGACGCTGACCGCCGCCGGGCCTGAGGCCCGGTGACGGTGCCGAGAACGGGGTTGGGGTGGTGATGCGCAGGGTGGGGCGCGCCCCCCCCGTGTGGGGCGGGGGGGGGGGGGGGTTGGGGGGGGGGGGGGCGGGGCGGGCGGGGGGGG
>NZ_JAAFAN010000132.1:0-2804 GCF_010287905.1 Cellulosimicrobium composti | reverse complement strand
ACGCGGGCCAGGCGGCCGCGGCGGCGCGCACGGCGGCGTCGACCTCGTCGGTCTCCGCGCAGCGCACGGGGGCGGCCGGCCGGCCCGTCGCCGGGTCGGTGCGCTCGAGGCGGCGCTCGCGCGCGGCGGGTGCGGTGGTCGTGGTCATGCGGGCCTCCCGGGGGATCACACGAAGAGAACTACCCATGGGTGCGACGTCGGCGTGCGAGAAGCGCTTCTCCGGGTCAGGGTGAAGGCGGGTTGCAGCAGAGCCGACCCGCACGCGTCAGGCGCAGTGGCCCCGCTTCTCGAGGCGCACCACGAGCCTGACCCGAACGAGGAAGGCTCGCAGCCCATGCGCGTCCTCGGCGTCAACGCCCTGTTCCACGACCCGTCCGCCGCCCTCGTCGTCGACGGCCGCGTGGTCGCCGCGGCGGAGGAGGAGCGGTTCTCCCGGCGCAAGCACGGCAAGCGCCCGCTGCCGTTCGCGGCGTGGGAGCTGCCGGAGAAGGCGATGGCCTGGTGCCTCGAGGAGGGCGGGCTGCGCCCGCAGGACCTCGACGCCGTCGCGTACTCGTTCGACCCGGCGCTCGCCAAGCCCGCGGAGGAGATGGGCCTGCCGGACCCGTGGGACTGGCTGCGCGTGCAGTACGCCGAGCGCGCGCCGCAGTTCCTCGCGACCGCGCTGCCCGGCCTGTCGCCCGCGGCGGTGCGGTTCGTCCCGCACGAGGTAGCCCACGCCGCGTCGGCCGCGCTCGCGTCGCCGTTCCCGGTCGCGAGCGTGCTGTCGCTCGACGGCCGGGGCGAGCGCTCGTCGCACCTCGCGGGCCGCTACGACCACGGCCGCCTCGAGGTGCTCGCGAGCCAGGAGCTGCCCCACTCGCTGGGCCTGCTCTACGAGTCGCTCACCGAGCACCTGGGCTTCCTGCGGTCGAGCGACGAGTACAAGGTCATGGCGCTCGCCTCGTACGGCGAGCCGCGGTTCCTCGACGACCTGCGCGAGCTCGTCCGCGCGACGGACGACGGCGGGTTCGTCGCCGAGGTGCCGGACTGGGAGCGCTGGGCCCCGCGCCGCACCGACGACGGCACGTGGGGCACCGAGCACGGCGGCCTCGCCGAGCACGCCGACCTCGCGGCCTCCGTCCAGGCGCGGCTCGAGGAGGTGCTCGTGGACCTCGCGACGTGGCTGCACGGCCGCACCGGCGACCGCGTGCTCACCATGGCGGGCGGGACGGCGCTGAACTGCGTCGCCAACTCGCGCGTCTGGCGCGAGTCGCCGTTCGAGGAGGTCTGGGTGCAGCCCGCCGCGGGCGACTCCGGCACGGCGCTCGGCGCGGCGCTCCAGCTCGCCGCGGAGGCGGGCGACACGATCGAGCCGATGGGCTCGGCGGCGCTCGGCCGCGCGTGGGGCGACGAGGCGCTGGCCCGGTGGCTGCGGACGGCGCGCGTGCCGTTCACGACGCCCGACGACCTGCCCGCCGAGGTGGGCCGCATCCTCGCGGACGACGGGATCGTCGCCTGGTTCGACGGCCGGGCCGAGCTCGGCCCCCGCGCGCTGGGGCACCGCTCGCTGCTCGCGCACCCGGGCCCGGTGGAGAACCTCGAGCGGCTCAACGACGTCAAGGGCCGCGAGCAGTTCCGGCCCGTGGCGCCGATGGTGCTGCTGGAGGACGCCGCGGAGATCTTCTCGGGCGGTCCCGTGCCGAGCCCGTACATGCTCTTCGTGCACGACGTCGCGCCCGCGTGGCGCGACCGGATCGCGGCCGTCGTGCACGTGGACGGCACGGCGCGCATCCAGACCGTCGACGGGTCGACGCCGCGCCTGCAGGCCACGATCCGGGCGTTCAAGGAACGCACCGGCCTCCCGGTCGTCGTCAACACGAGCCTCAACACCGCGGGGCGCCCGATGGTCGACGACCCGCGCGACGCGCTCGAGCTCTTCGGCTCGGCGCCCGTGGACGCGCTCGTGCTCGGCCCGCACCTCGTGCGCCGCGCCGACGTGTTCGCCGCGCCCGCGGGGGCCCGGTCGTGAGCGCGCCCGCCGGGACCCGCGCCGCCGCCCCGGGGTACGCCGTCGTCGTGCCGTCGATCGGCCGGCCGTCGCTCGACCGGCTGCTGGAGACGCTCGTCGCGCAGCGCGACGACACGGACGCGCCGCCGCCGGCCGAGGTCGTCGTCGCCGACGACCGCCGCCTGCCGCCGCCCGGCTCGGCCGACCCGGCGCCCGAGCCGCTCGACCTCGGGGACGCCGGGCGCGCGCTCTGCGCGCGGGTCGTGCGCACCGGGGGCCGGGGCCCTGCCGCGGCGCGCAACGCGGGGTGGCGCTCGACGTCCGCGCCGTGGGTCGTGTTCCTCGACGACGACGTCGAGCTCCCGGCCGGGTGGGCGCGCCGGCTCGCGCACGACCTCGCGGCGGCCGCGCCCCGCACGGGCGGCGTGCAGGGACGCCTGCACGTGCCCCTGCCCGCGCACCGCCGCCCGACCGACTGGGAGCGCGGGACCGCCGGGCTCGAGCGCGCGGCGTGGGCGACCGCCGACATGGCGTACCGGCGCGCCGCGCTCGAGCGGGTCGACGGGTTCGACGAACGCTTCCCGCGCGCCTACCGCGAGGACGCCGACCTCGCGCTGCGCGTGCGCGACGCGGGCTGGGACCTCGTGCGGGGCGCGCGCACCACGACGCACCCCGTGCGCCCCGCGGACGACGCGGTGAGCCTGCGCGTGCAGGCCGGCACGCGCGACGACGCGACGTTCCGCGCGCTGCACGGGCCGCGGTGGCGCGAGCGCGCCGAGACCGGGCGGGGCCGCCTCGCGTGGCACGTCGCGAC
>NZ_JAAFAN010000131.1:0-2935 GCF_010287905.1 Cellulosimicrobium composti | reverse complement strand
TGCTTGCACGTCACCGAGCACGTGTGACACCCGATGCACTTGTCCAGGTTCATCACCATCGACATCTGCGCCATCACCTTCATCAGTAGGTCACCTCCTGAGACCTCCGCCGGATCACCGTGACCTCGTCACGCTGGTTGCCCGTCGGGCCGATGTAGTTGAAGCCGTACGACAGCTGCGCGTAGCCGCCGATGAGGTGGGTGGGCTTGAGCAGCACGCGCGTCAGGGAGTTGTGGATGCCGCCCCGCAGGCCCGACGTCTCCGACCGCGGCACGTCCACGGTCCGGTCCTTGGCGTGGTACATGAAGACCGTGCCCTCGGGCATGCGGTGGCTGACGATCGCGCGCGCCACCACGACGCCGTTGCGGTTGTAGGACTCGATCCAGTCGTTGTCCGCGACGCCGATCTTCTCCGCGTCCTGCGGGCTCATCCAGATCGTGGGGCCGCCGCGCGAGAGCGACAGCATGAAGAGGTTGTCCTGGTACTCGGAGTGGATCGACCACTTCGAGTGCGGCGTGAGGTACCGCACGGCCACCTCTGCGTGCCCCTCGGACCCGTGCGCCCCCGTGGGGGACGTGTCGCCGACGCGCGCGTCGCCGAACAGGCGGTGCATGTCGAGCGGCGGCCGGTACACGGGGAGCTGCTCGCCGAGCTCCGTCATCCAGTCGTGGTCGAGGAAGAAGTGCTGGCGGCCCGTGAGGGTGTGCCACGGCTTGAGCCGCTCCACGTTGATGACGAACGCGCTGTAGCGCCGTCCGCCGTGCTCGGAGCCGGACCACTCGGGCGAGGTGATGACCGGCGTCGGGCGCGACTGCACGTCCGGGAACGTGACCCGCTTGCCCTGCTCGTCCCGCGCCAGGTCCGCGAGGCGCTGCCCCGTGCGTCGTTCGAGGTCCTCGAACCCCTGCACGGCGAGGCGCCCGTTCGTCGTCCCCGAGAGGGCGAGGATCATCTCGCACACGTGGGTGTCCCGGTCCAGCCGGGGCCGACCCGCCGCCGGACCCTCGGCGACCACGCCGTTCGTGACGGCGAGGCGCTCGACCTCCGGCGTGGGGTCGAACGCGACGCCCTTGGTCACCATGCCCGCCTCCTGGGTGAGCGGGCCGAGCGCCGCGAGCCGCGCCGCGAGCGCGGGGTAGTCGCGCTCGACGACGACGAGCTTGGACATGGTCACCCCGGGCACGAGCTCGTCCTGCGGCAGGACCTCGCCGTGGGGCGTGGCCATGGCGTCGGGCGTGTCGTGCGCGAGCGGCACGGCCACGACGTCCTTGCGCACACCCAGGTGCGTCACCGACATCTCCGAGACGCGCCGGGCGATCGTGTGGAAGATGTCGAAGTCGGTGCGCGTCTGCCACGGCGGGTTGATCGCCGGGTTGAACGAGTGCACGAACGGGTGCATGTCCGTCGAGGACAGGTCGTGCTTCTCGTACCAGGTCGCCGCCGGCAGCACGACGTCCGAGAACAGCGTCGTCGAGGTCATCCGGAAGTCGGCCGTGACGAGCAGGTCGAGCTTCCCCCGCGGCGCCTCGTCGTGCCACGCGATGTCCCGCGGGCGCCGGTCCGGGCCGGACTCGGGGGCGCGCACCGCGGCGTCGGTGCCCAGGAGGTGCCTCAGGAAGTACTCGTTGCCCTTGCCCGACGACCCGAGCAGGTTCGCGCGCCAGACGGTGAGCACGCGCGGGAAGTTCGCCGGGTCGTCGGGGTCGGTGCACGCGTAGTCCAGCTCGCCCGAGGAGAGCTGGTCGACGACGTGGCGCACCGGGTCCTTGCCGGCCGCCTCCGCCTCGTCGACGAGGTCGAGGGGGTTGCGGTCGAACGTCGGGTAGCTCGGCGTCCAGCCGCGACGGACGGACTCCACCAGCGTGTCCGCCGTCGTGCGGCCGGAGAGCTTCCCCGCGGCGAGCGGCGACGCGAGCGCGTCCGCGGGCAGGCCGTCGTAGCGCCACTGGTCCGTCGCGAGGTACCAGAACGCGGTGCTGATCATGAGGCGCGGAGGCCGCACCCAGTCGGCCGCGTTGGCGTACTGCTGGAAGCCGGTGATCGGGCGGACCTTCTCCTGGCCCACGTAGTGCGCCCACCCGCCGCCGTTCACGCCCTGGCAGCCCGTCATGGTGACGAGCGCGAGGAACGTGCGGTAGATCGTGTCCGAGTGGAACCAGTGGTTGGTCCCCGCGCCCATGATGATCATCGAGCGGCCGCCCGAGTCGAGCGCGTTCTGCGCGAGCTCCCGCCCGATGCGCGCCGCGGCGACGGCGGGGACGCCCGTGATCTCCTCCTGCCACGCCGGCGTCCCCGGGGTCGCGGGGTCGTCGTAGCCCGCGGGCCACGTGCCCGGCAGGCCGAGGCCGGGGCGGTTGACGCCGTACTGCGCGAGGAGCAGGTCGTACACCGTGGTCACGAGGTGCTCGCCCACGCGGTGCGTCGGGACGCCGCGGCGCACGGACCCCGCACCGCCCTGGTGCTCGGCGCCCTCCTGCGGCGCCAGGTCGAAGCGCGGGAGGTCGACGGCGACCGGCTCGCCCGCCGGGCCGTTCGCGAGGTCGGCGACCGACAGCGCGGGCTCGACGCCCTCGAGGTCGAGGTTCCAGCGGCCCGGGTCGCCGTAGCGGTGCCCGAGCGACCCGTTGGGCACGACGACGTCGCCCTCGCGCGACAGGATCACGGTCTTCGACGCGGCGTTGACGGTCCCGGCCTGGTCCGCCGCGGGCGTGCCCGCGAGCCGGTCCGCCGTGAGGAAGCGCCCCGGTACGTACGCGTCGCCGCGGCGCTCGAGCGTCACGAGGTAGGGCGCGTCGGTGAACCGCGCCATGTAGTCGAGGAACCGGGGCGCACGGTCGCGCACGTGGAACTCGGTGAGGATGACGTGGCCCATGGCCTGGGCGAGGGCGCCGTCGGTGCCGGGGTGGGGGGCGAGCCATTCGTCGGCGAACTTGGT
>NZ_JAAFAN010000130.1:0-3105 GCF_010287905.1 Cellulosimicrobium composti | reverse complement strand
TGCTTGCACGTCACCGAGCACGTGTGACACCCGATGCACTTGTCCAGGTTCATCACCATCGACATCTGCGCCATCACGCGCACGACGCCACCCCCTTTCGGCCGGTCGGCCCGCGGCCGCCTGCTGCCCCTGACCCGGTCACGAGTACCGCACCTCCTGGCTCCGGCGCCGGATGACGGTCATCTCGTCGCGCTGGTTCCCCGTGGGCCCGAGGTAGTTGAACGCGTACGACAGCTGCGCGTACCCGCCCGCGAGATGCGTCGGCTTGAGCAGGATGCGCGTGAGCGAGTTGTGGATGCCGCCGCGCAGGCCCGACGTCTCGGCGAGCGGGACGTCGATCGTGCGGTCCGTCGCGTGGAACATGTAGACCGTGCCCTCGGGCATGCGGTGGCTGACGATCGCGCGCGCCACCACGACGCCGTTGCGGTTGTACGCCTCGATCCACTCGTTGTCCGCGACGCCGATCTTCGCCGCGTCGGCCGGGCTCATCCAGATGCCCGGCCCGCCGCGCGAGAGCGACAGCATGAACAGGTTGTCCTGGTACTCGGAGTGGATCGACCACTTGTTGTGCGGCGTCAGGTACCGCACGGCGACCTCGGCGTGGCCGCTCGCCCCCGGGTAGCCCGACGGCGACGTGTCGCCCACGACCGGCGAGTCGCCGAAGAGCCGGTGCATGTCGAGCGGCGGGCGGAAGACCGGCAGGTGCTCGCCGAGCTCGATCATCCAGTCGTGGTCGAGGTAGAAGTGCTGCCGACCCGTGAGCGTGTGCCACGGCTTGAGCCGCTCCACGTTGACGACGAACGCCGAGTACCGGCGCCCCCCGTGCTCGGAGCCCGACCACTCGGGCGAGGTGATGACCGGCGTCGGGCGCGACTGCACGTCCGGGAACGTGACCCGCTTGCCCTGCTCGTCGAGCGCGAGGTCCGCGAGCCGCGTGCCCGTGCGCTGCTCCACGTGCTCGAACCCCTGGACGGCGAGCCGGCCGTTCGTCGTCCCCGAGAGGGCGAGGATCATCTCGCACGCGTGCGTGTCGCGGTCGAGGCGCGGGCGGCCCGCAGCGGGGCCGTCCGGCACGAGGCCGTTGCGTCGGCCGAGGTCCGCGACCTCCGGCGCGGGCGAGAACTGCACGCCCTTCGTCACCATGCCGGCCTTCTCCGTGAGCGGGCCGAGCGCGGCCATGCGCGCCGCGAACGCCGGGTAGTCGCGCTCGACGACCACGAGCTTCGGCATCGTCACGCCCGGCACGAGGTCCCGCTCGGTGACCGGCTGCCCCGCGTCGGTGAGCGCGCCGTGCGGCACCGCCATCTCGTCCGGGGTGTCGTGCGCGAGCGGGGCCGCGACAAGGTCTTCCCGCACCCCGAGGTGCGTCACCGCGAGCTCGGACACCTTGCCCGCGAGCGTGTGGAAGATGTCGAAGTCGGTGCGCGTCTGCCACGGCGGGTCGATCGCCGGGTTGAACGAGTGCACGAACGGGTGCATGTCCGTCGAGGACAGGTCGTGCTTCTCGTACCAGGTCGCGGCGGGGAGCACCACGTCCGAGAACAGCGTCGTCGACGTCATCCGGAAGTCGAGCGTGACGAGCAGGTCGAGCTTCCCCCGGGGCGCCTCGTCCCGCCACGTCATCGACCGCGGGCGCCGCTCGGGACCGGACTCCGCGGCGTTGACCGCCGCGTCCGTCCCCAGCAGGTGCCTCAGGAAGTACTCGTTCCCCTTGCCCGACGAGCCCAGGATGTTCGCGCGCCACACCGTGACGACGCGCGGGAAGTTCACCGGGTCGTCGGGGTCCTCGCACGCGAACCGGAGGGTCCCGGCCTTCAGCTCGTCGACGACGTGCTGCGCCGGCTCCTTGCCCGCCGCGCGCGCCTCGTCCACGAGGTCGAGCGGGTTGCGGTCGAACGTCGGGTAGCTCGGCATCCAGCCACGCTGCGCCGACTCCACGAGCGTGTCCGCCGTCGTGCGGCCCGAGAACTGGCCCTGCGCGAGCGGCGACGCGAGCGCGTCCGCGGGCAGGCCGTCGTAGCGCCACTGGTCCGTCGCCAGGTACCAGAACGCGGTGCCGATCATCTGGCGTGGCGGTCGTGACCAGTCGAGACCGCCCGCGTACTGGGCCCACCCCGTCACGGGGCGGCACTTCTCCTGGCCCACGTAGTGCGCCCAGCCGCCGCCGTTCACGCCCTGGCAGCCGGTGAGCGTCGTCAGCGCGAGCATCGCCCGGTAGATCGTGTCCGAGTGGAACCAGTGGTTGGTCCCGGCGCCCATGATGATCATCGAGCGCCCGCCCGAGTCGAGCGCGTTCTGCGCGAACTCGCGCCCGATCCGCTCGGCCGCCGCGGCCGGGACGCCTGTGAACCGCTCCTGCCACGCCGGCGTCGCGGGCGTCGCGTCGTCGTCGTAGCCCGCGGGCCACTCGCCGGGCAGGGCGAGCTCCGGGCGGTTCACGCCGTACTGCGCGAGCAGCAGGTCCAGCACCGTCGTCACGAGCCGCCCGCCGAGCCGCCGGGCGGGGACACCGCGCACGACGACGCCCGCGCCACCCAGGTGCGCACCTGCGTCGTCGCCCGGCGCCGGGTCGAGGTCGAACCGCGGGAGCGCGACGGCGACCGTCTCGTACGCCCCGGTGCCCGTCCCGTCCCCGGTCTGCGCGGCCGTCGGGTTCCGGAAGAAGACGCCGTGCGGGTCGGCGACGGACAGGAGGGGGTCGATGTCGCCGAGGTCGAGGTTCCACCGCCCGGCGTCGGCCTCGCCGTAGCGGTGGCCGAGGCTGCCGTGCGGGACGCGCGGCGTGCCGTCCGCGTCGAGCACGACGGTCTTGAAACGCGCGTTCGCCGAGCCCGCGTCGTCGTCGCCGGGGCGGCCGACGCCGTCGGGCAGGTCCGCCGCGGTGAGGAACTTCCCAGGCACGTACGCCGCGCCCGACCCCGAACCGTCGTCGTGCTCGTCGAGGACGACGAGGTGCGGGAGGTCGGTGAAACGCGCCGCGTACTCCGCGAACTGCGGGGTGCGGCGCTGCGCGTAGTGCTCGGTGAGAATGACGTGGCCCATGGCCTGGGCGAGGGCGCCGTCGGTGCCGGGGTGGGGGGCGAGCCATTCGTCGGCGAACTTGGT
>NZ_JAAFAN010000012.1:0-81687 GCF_010287905.1 Cellulosimicrobium composti | reverse complement strand
CCGACCACACCCCCCCCGCCCCCCCCCGCCCCCCCCGCGCCCCCCCCCCCCCCCCCCGGGCCGTGCGCCCGGGGGCGGGCCCCCACCCGGGGGGGCCGGCCGCCACCCCCCCTTTCCCCCCCCCAACCCCGTTCTCGTCGGCGAGCAGGGTCGTTCTCGGCGCGGCGGGTCCGGTCCGCGCGGGCGAGTACGTGCCCGACGGCGGAGGGCGGGTCAGACGGGCGGCTCGCCGTACACCGGGCGCGCGAACGCGAGGACGATGCCCACCCCGCCGGGCTCCGCGAGACGCGCGCGGTCCTCCGGGTGGTCGAGCAGGTGCCGCAGCACCCGCGCCAGCGCCTCGGCGTCCGCCACGGCGACCGTGTCCGGGTCCGGCCCGTTCTCCGGGCGCCCCTGCATCAGGTCCTCGCCCAGCGCGTGCCGGGCCCGCGCGCCGTCGCGCAGGTCCACCCGGACCACAGGCCCACGCTCACCCTCCACGACCCGCACGCCCGACACGTCGTCCCAGCGCACCACCACCCGGACCACCGGCTCCGTCCCGACCGGCAGCTCCACCTCGAGCGGTCGCAGCACCACCGACTGCCGCGACGGTGCGCGCACGTACATGACCAGCCCGCTCCCGAACCCCAGGACGGGCAGCGCAGCCAGGACCATCGTCACCCCGCCCTCGGTCCGCGCCATCCAGACGAAGAACCACACCGACCCGCCGAGCAGCACGAGCAGGATCGCCAGTACCGCGACGAAGTCGAGCAGGGGCGACAGGCGCTCGCGACCCCGCACGCCGCCCGGCACCGCGGTCCACGTCATGCTCGGCCGGTGCGGGGGACGAGGGCGGCGGTCACGGCTCACGGGGGACAGTCTGCCCGGCTTGCGCCGCGTGGATGGCGTCCGGTAGACATCTGCCCAGGTCACGAGCGACCAGCGACACGCCCTCCGCGTGCTGGTCCGGCAACCGCGCCCCTCGCGCACGGTGCCCCAGGAGGAAGACCGGCCCCCGGCCGACCGGCCGAGGGAAGTGCGAGGTCGACGTCCCCATCGGCCGCACCGCGGTGGTGCGCACCGGACCGGACGCCGGCCCTGACCGAAGGGCTGCCCCGATGTCCGTCCCCACCCACTGGGTTCGCACCGACGACGCGTGCCGCGTCCTCCTCGCCGCCGATGGCGGGCTCCTGTGCCCCGTCCACACCGGCGTACCCCGACCGAGGCCGTCGCGCACGTGCGACCTCGAGCGCGGCGTGATCCTGTGCCGCGTGTGCCTGCGCGGGCTCTCCTACGCCCAGGGTCTCTTCCGGGTGCAGCGCTCGATGTGCGCCGACTGCCTCGCCGTCGACTCGCGCATCACCTCGGCGCTGGCTGTGCCGTCGCTCGCGCCGCGCAACCAGGACGACCCCGTGAACACGCGCCTGCGCGCCTACGTGACGCTCGTGTTCCCCGAGCGATGGCGCCTCGCCCGCGCGGACGGGCTTCCCGTCCTCCGGCTCGACCCGAACGCGCCGTACTGGGGTCGGAGGACCGTCCAGGACGGCATCATCGAGGACGCGATGCGCTCGCGGCCCGAGCGCCTCTTCGCCTGGCACGACGACTGGGTCGCGCACGGCAGCTTCGGCGACGACGCCCGCCGCGCCGCCTACCTCGCGTGGGCTCGTGCCGTGCACCCCGCGAGCGCGGTCGCCGCGGCGACGGCGGGTGAAAAGCGGTGACTGCCGCGACCCGTCCCGCCGAGCCTCGTGACGGCGTGGGGCCGGTGCGGTACGAACGGGGCATGCCGCACGCGTACCCGCCCGAGCCGACGTTCCCTGACGACGGTGGGGCCGAACGTGCCGTGTGGGAGGTGCTGCTCGGGCAGCTGCCCGACGACGCCGTCGTCGTCCACGGCGTCCACCTCCAGGAGGACGAGCACGAGTACGAGATCGACCTGCTCGTCGCGTGGCCCGGCGTCGGCCTGGCGGCGATCGAGGTCAAGGGCGGTCACGTCGACCGGGTCGACGGCGCCTGGTACCAGGGGAGCGGTGAACGGCGGCACCGGATCGACCCTCTGCGTCAGGTCCAGGGCGCGCGCCACGCGCTGCAGGCGCTCCTGCGTCGTCGCGGCCTGTGGGCGGCGGAGGCGCGGGCCGCGCACGTCGTCGCGCTGCCGCACCGGTACGTCCCCGCGGAGTGGTCGGCGCTCGACCTCCCGCGCGACATGCTCGTCGACCGCGGCGACCTGGAGCGCAGCGGTGGGGTCGCGGACAGGGTCAAGCACGCGATCGAACGGCACGGTCAGGGGCACGCGCCCCTCGCGGCCGACTCCCTCCCGGACCTCGTGGACTCGCTCGTGGGCGGGTTCCCGAGCCAGGCGGAGCACCTCGTGATGGCGGCCCAGCACGAGACCCGGCTCGAGCAGATGACCCGGGACCAGGCGAGGACGCTCGACGCGCTGTCGGGTGTGCGTCGGATGCGCGTCGTCGGCAGCGCCGGCGCGGGCAAGACCTGGCTCGCGCTCGAGCAGGCTCGACGTCGCGCGCGCGACGGCGAGCGCGTGGCCCTGCTGTGCTACTCGCGCGGCCTGGGCCGCTATCTCGAGCGGACGGTCGACCAGTGGCCGGCACGCGACCGCCCGGCCTACGTCGGCCTCTTCCACGACCTCCCCCTGGCCTGGGGCGCCGAGCCCGGGGCCGACGACGACCCCGACTTCTGGGAGCGCCGCCTGCCTCTCGCCCTCGGCGACCTCGCCGGTCGGCGCGGCGCGGACGAGCTCTTCGACACGGTCGTCGTGGACGAGGCGCAGGACTTCGGCGACCTGTGGTGGCCGTCGCTGCTCCGGTGCCTCCGCGACCGTGACAGCGGCGGCCTGTACGTCTTCATGGACGACGCGCAGCGCGTGTTCCCACGCGAGGGGAACGTCCCGCTCGAGCTCGTCCCGGTGACCCTCCGGGAGAACCTCCGGTCGACGAAGCAGATCGCCCAGGTGTTCGGCGCGCTGTCGCCCGAGCGGATCACTCCGCGCGGGATGGACGGTCCGCCCGTCCGCGTGGTCGACGTCCCCGCCGCGGAGGCGGTCGGCGCGGCCGACGACGCCGTCGAGGCGCTCCTCGGCGAGGGCTGGGAGACGGGACAGGTCGCGCTCCTCGCGACGGGGCGCCGGCACCCGCAGCAGGTCAACGAGGTCGAGGCGGGTGGGCACGCCGCCTACTGGGACGCGTTCTTCGCAGAGGACGACGTGTTCTACGGGCACGTGCTCGGCTTCAAGGGCCTCGAGCGACCGGCGGTCGTGCTGGCGGTCAACGGCGTCCGGGACGCCGCGCGAGCGCGCGAGATGCTCTACACCGGGCTCTCCCGCGCACGGTCGCTCCTCGTCGTCGTGGGCGACCGCTCCTGGATCGAGGAGGTCGGGGGAGAGGCGGTGCGCCGTCGTCTCGCTCGCGCGCAGGTCTGGTCGCCGGTCTAGACGGTCGTCGACTGCGACGGGGTGGTGCGGCTGGGGCGCCGACGTCTCGCGTCGGGCGTGGTCAGCGGTCCGTGGATCCTGCGCCGAACTGGTCTAGGGAGTCGGCGAGCTGGGTCCAGGCGTCGTCCGCCCCGATCGCACGGGCGGACTTCGCAAGACGTCGGAGCTCGGCGACGAGCGGCGCCGCCTCCTTGCTGCGCTCGTCGACGTACCGTGCGTCGAGGAGGTGGGGCGCCTCGCGCTCCGCGTGCATGGCGACGACGTCGAGCATGACGGTGAGGGCTCGCGCGGCCCGACGACGCTCGGCGGCCTCGCGGAGTCGCCGCGCGTCGTCCGACTCGGTGGGGTCGGGCGTCGGGGCCGCGTCCCGTTGGTCGGCGTCGAGGGTCGGGACGACGACGTCGAACCGGCCCTTCCAGAGACGGCTGAACGCCGCGTCGTCCGCGAGGTGGAGGACCGTGCCGATCTCCGGCGCGGCCGGGTCGTGCGTCGTGATGCTCGCCCGGAGGCCGGCCACCTCGTAGGCGAAGCGGAGCAGGTTGTCGTCCGTCATGGACGCGCCGACGACGAGCAGGTGCTTCGTCATCATGAGCGACTGGACGAGCGACCCGACGGGCTTCCACCGGTTGTCGTAGTGCACGAACGAGCTCCGCGACAGCACGATCGAGTCCGGGTGCTCCACGTCGCCGTGCATCTTGAGGAGCCACGGTCGTTCCGTGCTCGCGCGGTCCCACGGGAGCCGGTCGATGACGGCCGGTCGACCGTCGGTCGGGCCGCCCGCGGCCGTGACGGCCTGCTCGTAGAGCCGGTCGTAGTTGGTCGTCGCGGCTTGACGCACGCGCATGCCCGCGAGGAGGGCGTGGGAGAGGCTGGGACGGGCGGACGCCGCCCTGATGATCCTCGAGACGCGGTCGCCGAGCGCCTTCTGGGTATCCGACTTCGCCCGTGCGGACCGATCGGCGAGCGCGACCTGGATGAGCTCCGCCTGCTCGAGCGGGCCAAGATCCTCCATGCGCTCGCGCACGTCGTCGTCCAGCTCGAGCTTCGCGACGAGCTCGGTCAGCAGCCGACCCCACGACGGCAGTCCCGCGGCGATGCTCACACCGGCACCGAAGAAGAGAGCGAGGTCACCGCGGGCGGCGTGCGTGCCGAGCGCCTGGGCCCGGGCGATGACGTCGGCCGCGAGCCCGGTGGGTCGGGCGAGCATGCGGCGGCGGTGCTGGAGCGCCGAGTAGTCCGCCCGGTTCGACGCGACCAGGGCGACGTCCACGCCGAGCTCGCGTGCGGAGTCGTGCAGCGTGGCCAGGAGTGCCGAGATGACCTGGCCGCGCCGCAGCCGGTGGCCACCGTAGCCCGTCCCGATGATCGGGAGCGCG
Organism: Cellulosimicrobium composti; assembly: GCF_010287905.1. Lineage (NCBI taxonomy): Bacteria > Bacillati > Actinomycetota > Actinomycetes > Micrococcales > Promicromonosporaceae > Cellulosimicrobium > Cellulosimicrobium composti. Next base: position 76,881 of record NZ_JAAFAN010000012.1, on the reverse strand, counting down.
ACGAGCGGCAGGTCTCGGCCCGCAGTCTCGGCGGCGGCGCGGATGCGGTCCCCCGAGTGCTCGACGATCGCCGCGACAGCGCGGCGGGCGGCGTCGCCCACGCCCTCGGGCGTGGTGGCGATGGTGTCGAGGAACCAGACCTCGGGACGGTTCTTCGTGGCGCGCCGGGACGTCCGCGCGGGCAGGGCGGCACCGTGCCCCCAACCCGCCGGCTCGACCTGGCTCCACGGGGTCCCGGGCTCGAGCCCGGCTGCGGCGCGCCACCACTGCTCGACGCGGAAGTCGGCATCCGTGGGGATGACGACGGCGTCGGCGCTCAGCGCCTCGAGCCGGCCGTTGACGACGAAGAGATGTCCGTCGGCGGTCATGCTGCGTCTGCGTCCGAGGCGGGGTCGAGGTACCGGTGGTGCATCCACACGACGACGTCGAAGACGCGCAGCGCCGAGATGTCGTCGCCGATGCCGGCCTCGTCGCGCAGGGAGAGAAGGTGCCGGTGGAGCGCGAGATCGTCGGCACGCAGGGCAGCGCGGAGAGCCTCCCAGAACGAGGCGGTGGGCTCGACGGCCGCCTGGACGACGGTGTCGTAGACGGGGATGAGCCGCGGTCGCTTGCGCGCCAGGAGCTTGCCGGCGGTGACCCAGCCGATGCCGTGGATGTCGCGCAGCGCCGTCCACAGGCGGTTCGGAGCCCAGTCGTCGGGGATCGATTCAACGTCCACGAGCTCGAGGTCATGAGGGATCTCGGCGAGCAGCCGTGCGAACTCGTCCGCACGGGACTCGAGGAGCTGGATCGCCCCGTGCGGCGGGACGCTCACGGACAGGAGCGAGACGGCGACGAGGTCGTCCGCAGTGAACCGGTCTGCCGTGTCGGGGCGGTCGCCTCCGCCGGCCAGTCGCTCGAAGCGCGAACCGGCCCAGCCCGTCGTCCCGCTGACGGGAGCGAAGTAGCGGCGGAGGTGCTCGACGGCCTCGTCGCGGAGGGCGGGAGTCAGGATCGGGGGGACGATCAGCGTCGATGTCACCGCGTCAGCGTAGGTCCGTGGTGAGCGCGAACACCGCCGCAGGCGGATCTCGTGCGGGTGAAACCCGCGAGCAGATCTTGCGCGTGTGCAGTTACTGCACGTAGCGTGGATGTCATGACCACGAACCCGCCGCGACCCCTCCGGCCTCGCCTCGACGCCGCACGCGCGGCGCTCGACGAGGCGAACGCCGCGGAACCCGGTGCGGCGGTGGAGCCGCTCGCGCGGGCGCGCGCGCTTCTCGACGTCGCGCTCGACGAGGCGATGGCCGAGGCGTTGCTCGCCGGGTCGTCGATGCGGTCCGTCGCGGAGGCGGCGGGCGTCGCGCCGAACACCGTGCCGCCACGGATCGCGCGGACGCCGGCGCTCGCCGGCTACTCCGGGCCCGACGGCCGTGTTTCGGCCGAGGGCGTCACCCGCGCCCGGTACGACCGCGAGCGGGGGACCCCGCCGCCCGAGCCGACGACCGCCGTCGAACCCCTGCGGTTCCGCCGCCGCACCTGACCGCCCGCAGCACCGCCCGTCCAGCAGCACGACGAAGGGAACCGCCATGCCCGACCAGAACCTCACCCACCTCGCCATGCTGCTCGACCGGTCCGGCTCGATGCAGTCGATCAAGCAGGCCACCGAGCAGGGCTTCGACCTGTTCCTCGCCGAGCAGCGCGAGGCGCCCGGCCGCTGCACGGTCACGCTCGCGCAGTTCGACGACGAGTACGAGGAGGTCTACACCGACCTCGACGTGCGCGAGGTCCCGTCGCTCGACCTGCGACCGCGCGGCATGACGGCGCTGCTCGACTCCATCGGGCGCCTCGTCCAGACGACCGCGCTGCGCATCGCACAGCTCCCCGAGGAGCGGCGTCCCGGCACGGTGATCGTGGGGATCATGACCGACGGCCTCGAGAACGCGTCGAAGGAGTACACGCACGCCGCGATCAAGGCGCTCGTCACCGAGCGCGAGGAGACGTTCGGCTGGACGTTCCTCTACATGGGCGCCAACCAGGACGCGATCGAGGTCGGTGCGTCGCTCGGCGTGCGGCGCGAGAGGTCCCTCACCTACGACACGGCGAACGTCGACCAGGCGTACGCCGCGACGTCGCGCACCATGGCGAGCATGCGGTCCGCCGTCGCCGCCGGTGCCGCACCCGCGGCCGCTCGCGACCAGCACGCGGTGTACACAGAGGCGGACCGCGCCGCGGCCCGCGGTCCCGTGCCGGCGCGCTCAAGCGCCACGGCCGCTCGTCGTGCCGCGACGCCCGCACCCGCGCGCCCCGCCCCGCGCGGGACCAAGGACGACCCGTTCGACGAGCAGCACCTGCTCGCGCACGTGCGGTCGGTGCTCGCGTCGGGCTCGCCGACGCTCGCGGACAAGAAGACGTACGGCGGACGTGCGGTCGTCTGGGCCACCCTGCGCGGCGTGCCGGTGTTCCTCAACGCGGACTCGTCGCGCGCCGCGCTCCAGCAGCTCGTCGACGCGGCCGCGGCCGGGCCGCTCCCGTGGACCGTCATCGCGAGCCAGAGCGGTCAGCTCAACAAGGTGACGTTCCGCGCCGGCGAGCGGGTGCAGGGCTTCTACTGCTACACGACCGACGTACAGCCCGCCGCCGGCCCGCTCGGCGGCGTCGCCGCCGCACGCTGAGTGCCCGACCGCGCAGGGCTGGCCGTCAGGAGCGGCTCGCCCTGTGCTCGACACCGACGGGTGCGCGAGGTTGCGCCCGCACGACACGGAGGTTCTTATGGACGTTCCATTCCAGCACCGCGTGATCCTGGTGAAGCTGACCCAGTTCGGCAGCGCCCTTGTCCCGGCGGAGGTCCTCTACGACGCCGCACACGCGTGGTGGCGGGTCGCAGCCCACCGTCGTCACGGACCAGAGGCCGTCGAGGTCGCGCTCGCCGTGCGAGACAACGCGGTAGTCGGGGCCTGGTGGGTCGAGGCGTGGACGCCGGACGACGACGGCGTGCGCTGGTCGTTCGAGGGCCGGGAGGACCCTGCGCTCGACATCCTGTACGAGGGTCTCGACGTCACAACGTGGTTCCCCCGCGGAGCGCAGAACCCGCTGCGCTACGTCGGTCCGGACGGAGCCGCTGAGCAGGGCGACCCGCTCGACGACGACGGCGGGACCGACGAGGATCCGGCTTCCGCCGGACGTGCGACGTTCGCATCGTTCGACGAGGCTCTCCAGGACTTCGGTATGCCGGTGGAGAACCGGGCGCGGCTGCGGGAGATCGCGGCCGGTCTGAACTTCACCACGGTGTGGATCCCCCCGGCTCGGTCCTACGTCGCGGTCGGTACGCCGGGAAAGCCGGTGGCGGCGTACTTCGGCGTCGGGTACGTCTCGATCCGCCGTGGCCCGAACGACTACGAGGTCGTCGAGCTGCCGAACTTCCGCGGAGGTCCTCGCCGGGGAGGGCAGGCCGATGTCGCCCGCCGGCTCGACGAACGTGCCTTCGGCACGTGCCCCACCTGCCACACGCAGCTGCCCGCGAACGGCCGGTGCGACACCTGCGACGACTGAGCTGGTAGCGCCGATCGGCTGTCGGGATCTCGTGGGGAACGGATGGATCGCCAGACGCTGGACGGTCAGCTCTCGTCGTCGGACCCAGCGCCCGCCACGTGGTCGAGGGCGAGGCGAACGTCGGCCCGCGACGGTGGCTGCGCCCGGTCCCACACGCGGTCGTACGCCTCCGCCAGCCTGGGCCAGACGAGGCGCAGCCCGTCATCGACGGACCGCACGTCGGCCGCGGACGGCGGCAGGACCACGATGTCGTGCGGGATCACCCGACCCGCCCGGTCGTGCCGGCCCGCCGGGTCGGGGAAGCGCAGAGCGACGAGCCCCCCGACACGGCGGTATGCCGTTGGCTCGCCCTCGATCCCCGAGAACGCGAGGTCGTACGTCGACAACGGGTCCTCGAAGCCGCCGTCAAGGAGGAACCGGAAGCCCCAGGACCGACCGCGCGTCGCCCAGACAAGGTTCACTTGAGGCTCGTCAGGAGGATTCCTTCGTCTATCCCCCGTGCTAGGTCGAGGTTGAACTGGGTCATTGTTGCGGTCAGATGATCCCCGGTCGCGCGCGCCTTCGCGTTGCGTTCACGGATCGTTGGTCCACCTAGCTGGATGGCCCTGACAACCGTCGGCAGGACGACGTTGTCGAGGAACAAGCCGATCTTGGGGATCGTTCGCAGGAGACGACGAAAGGTCGACGCTCCCAGGAGCACCTCCCCGATCACGTCGGCGTTGTCCACGATCTGATCCAGAAACTTGCGTGGGATGTCGAGCCTCGTCGCCCACTGGACGAAACGTTCCAAGGGAAGCACCGAGGCGATAGGCAGGATGAGGTCGACGCCGACCCGATCCAGGACCTCGATCGCGCCGGGCTCGAACTTTGCCGAGGAGAGCAGCAGAAAATCCTCGCCGACCGACAGCACCTCAGGGATCTTCACGAAGTCGCTGAGGACGTCGTGCAGGGATGCGATGTCCCCGCCGGCCTTCTCGACGACGAGATCGCGGAAACCGTGGACGTCGAGGTCGGGGTGCAGATCGGACTTGGACAGCGCGAGCATCCAGATCCGGGGGAACTCGACGAGTCGCTCGCCGTCGTCGAGCAGATCGTCCTTGAGTCGCAGGAGGCCATCTCGAAGGCTCCAGAACAACGACTTGAGGTACTTGTCTTCCTCGCCGACGTGGTCGAGTAGCTGCTGCCCATCGACGAGGATGAGTGCGACGTCGGAGCGCAGCAACGTCCGAAACGTGTCGACGCGACGCGCCAATACTTCGTCGGTGTCGGGCTCTTGCTCGAACCATTCACCGGGGTAGTCGTGCCAGACGAGCCGGAGCGCGTCGAAGGGCCGCGACCTGGACGCGCCGGCGTCCCGCTGCTCCCGCAACTTCATCGTGAAGGAGTAGGACCATGCTGTGAAGCGGTTGTGTGCAGGCACTCTGGCGCTCTTCTTCATGCCGAGGTAGTTCTGATGCAGGCGCGCGCCCTGGCTCGTGTCGTCAGCAGTGAGGTGATACAGGCTCTTCGCCTGGAACGACTGTTCCTGGGTCGCACCGTAGAAGGAGGAGAGCAAGACAGTCTTGCCGCTGCCGCTTCCGCCGAACACGGCGATGTTCTGCTCACGTACTCGACGCGTCGCTGCCATGCTCGGGACGCTAGCACCCGCGCGAGGAGGGTCCGGCCGAGTGCGCGAGACTTCACCCGCGGTCAGTTGGTCTTCTGCGTCGGGAGGTGTGGACCGAGGTAGCCGACATAGATGTGTCCGTCGACATCGACCGCGTCGTGGTAGTGCATCCGTGGCCAGATCGCGCCGGACTGGGCAATCTTGAAGTGGGCACCCATGAACACGGATCCGGTCGCGTCCACCGACCGCGGGACGCGAAGCATGCGGGGCTCGCGGTACTTGGAGTTCTGCTTTCACATCGTCGCTCTCGTCGCGCGCTGACCACCGCGGCCTGGGCCGACGGAGTCGTGACTGCTGACGAGCGTGCCGACCTGGCCGCCGTCGCGGGACTGCTCGACATCGCGGTCGAGGAACTCGACGCAATGCTGGAGGCAGCAAGACCTCGTGTCGAACCGGTCGTCGTTGATGGGAGCGTGCCCTCGCAGGCTCTTCCCGCCGAACGCCTCATCGACCGTCCGCGACCCGCGGTCGATGTGTTCCAGCTCGAACCAGGCGACGGCGTGGTCTTCACCGGAGAGATGACTGTCCCACGCGCGGAGTGGGAAGAACGAGCACGATCGGTCGGTCTCGTTCCGACCGGGAACGTGACAAAGAAGATCCGCCTGCTGGTCGCGGCGGACCCCGACTCTCTCTCGGGCAAGGCCCGCAAGGCGGTCGATTACGGCATCCCCATCGTGACCGAGCGCGCGTTCACCATGATGCTGGAAAACCTCGATGCAGAGCGTCGTGCTTGGCGTGGAGCGTCATGATGAACGTGTGCAGCTACGGAGCAAGAACCGGCACTACGCCTCGCCAAGAGCAGACTGCGTCACGACCACCGCCAGCTGAACCCTGTTGACGACGCCGAGCTTCGCCGTCGCTGCAGAGAGGTGGGTCTTCACGGTCGCTTCGCCGAGGAACAGCCGCTGCGCGATCTCGGCGTTGGACAGGCCTTGCGCGACGAGCCGTGCGACGTCGAGCTCCCGTTCGGTGAGCGTCGCGACCTTCGCGGCGGCGTCGCGCCCGCCCGAGTTCGGCGCGGCGTGGACCTGCGCCATGACGACCCGTGCGGCGCGGGGGGAGAGCGCGCCCTCCCCGCGGGCTACGGCGCGCACGGCGGAGACGATCTCGTCCGGCGATGCGTCCTTCGCGAGGAAGCCGGACGCGTCGGCGTGCACGGCGTCGAGGATGACGGCCTCGGTGTCGAACGACGTCATGGCGATGACCCCGGGCGGATCCGGGAGCGCCCGGACGGCACGTGTCGCCGCGACCCCATCGATCCGCGGCATGCGCAGGTCCATGAGCACGACGTCCGGGTGGTGCGCCTGGACGGCAGTGACGACCTCGTCACCGTCCGCGGCCTCGGCGACGACGTCGATGTCGTCCGGCCGCAGGATCGTCCGCAGCAGTCGTCGCACCATCGGGTCGTCGTCGACGACCAGCACCCTGATCACGGCTCGACCCTAGCGGCGCCCGCCCACGCGACGTCGCCGCCTGAGACATGTCACCGTCCGCGCGCCGCTCGGCGAGGATGGTCCCGTGCCGACCGACCCGCCGTACGACCGCCCGACCGCCGCGGACCTCGCCGCGGCGCGCGATCGCGAGATCGACGACTGGCTGCGCCCGGGCTTGGACGTCCTGTTCTGCGGCATCAATCCGGGCTTGTACTCGGCGGCGGTGGGGCTGCCGTTCGCGAACCCGGGCACGCGGTACTGGAAGGCGATGTACGAGGCGGGCTTCACCGATCGTGTCCTCGGGCCGTGGGAGCGGGAGGCGTTCCTGGATGCCGGGCTCGGGATGACGAACGTCGTGCGCCGGGCGACGGCGCGGGCGGACGAGCTGTCGCCGGACGAGATCGTCGAGGGCGGGCGTCGCCTCGTCGAGACGGTCGAGGCGTTCCGCCCGCGCTGGGTCGCGGTGCTCGGTCTGGGCGCGTACCGCACCGCGTTCGCGGACCGGAGGGCGACGACGGGTCCGCTGGAGCGAGGGATCGGCCCGGCGCGGGCGTGGCTGCTGCCCAACCCGAGCGGCCTCAACGCGCACCACACGGTCGCGACGCTGGGCGCCGCGTACGCGGACCTCGCGTCGCGGCAGGCCTGCCCGACCGCCGCTCCTGAGCAGCGGTCCAGGCCGATGTGACCCGCTGTTGCTTTGTGCGAGAAGTTGTTGACTTGTGTGTGACCAGCCGGGAGACTCGAAGCCCCGCGGTCGACGCCGTCCCGGGTCCTTGCCCCCTCACCGTCGAGAGGACACCCATGAACATCTCCCTGACCCGGGCGCGCGCACGTGCCACCGCTGTCACCAGCGCGCTCGTCGCGCTCGGGCTGTCGGTGACCGGCGCGGTCGCCGCGTCGGCCGCCCCCGCCCTGACGAGCGCGACCGTCGTCGCCGCCGACGCCGCCCCGACGATCTCCCCGGTCGTCGACGCCAACTTCCCCGACCCAGACATCTTGCTCGTCGACGGCGTCTACCACGCCTACGCGACCAACAACCAGGGCCAGAACGTGCAGCACCGCACGTCCACGGACCTCGTCACGTGGAGCGCACCGACCGACGTCGCGCCAGACCTCGGTGCGTGGGTGAGCGAGTCGTGCACGTTCTCCCCGGGCGGTGCGACGGACCGCTGCGTCTGGGCGCCCGAGGTCGCGGTGGTTGAGGGCGGGTACGCCCTGTACTACACGGCGCGCGACGCGACGTCGCCGCGCCAGTGCATCGGGCTGTCGCTCTCCGACTCGCCCGAGGGACCCTTCGAGCCTGTGGGTGACGACCCGCTCGTCTGCCCCAACGGCGAGGACGGCACGGAGGACCTTGGCGGCGCGATCGACGCGGCGACGTTCGTCGACGGCGACCAGCTCTACCTGCTGTGGAAGGCCGACGGGAACTGCTGCACCGGCATGACCGCGATCATCTTCGCCCAGCCGCTGACCCCGGACGGCACGACGCTCACCGGCCCGCCGGTCGAGCTGATCCGCGTCGACACGCCCTACGAGGGGCGGGTCGTCGAAGGTCCGACGCTCCTCGAGCGTGGCGGCACCTACTACCTCTTCTACTCGGCGAACGACTTCTACGGCGGCGCGTACCGCACGTCGTACGCGACGGCGTCGAGCCTCACCGGCCCGTGGACCAAGGCGACGACGGAGCTCCTCACGAGCGACCGCTTCCAGGGCGACGTGCGCGGCCCGGGCGGGCAGGACGTCGTCACCGCGCCCGACGGCAGCGACGCGATCGTCTTCCACGGCTGGAACGAGGCGTTCACGTACCGCGCGATGTACGTCGCGGACCTCGAGTGGACGGCCGACGGCGTCCCGTTCGTGCCGCAGGCGTCCGACCGCTACCAGGCGGAGGACGGCGTCGTGACGAACGCGCGCGTGCTGGCCGACGGCGGGGCGTCCGGCGGGGCGAAGGTCGGCGGCCTGGACTTCGCCGACTCGTCCGTCACGGTCGAGGTGCATGCCGACGAGGCGGGCCCGGCGCTGCTCGGCATCCGGTTCGCGAACGGGTCGCAGGACGGCTCGGCGCGCGTCCCGTCCACGGGCACGCTCGCCGTCAACGGCGAGACCGTGGAGACCGTCGTCTTCCCGCACACGACGTGGGGCAACTGGCAGACGTCGGAGCACCTCGTCGACCTCGTCGCCGGCGCCAACACGATCACGCTGACGCGCGCGACGTTCTTTACCGAGCTCGACGCGTTCGACGTCTATCCGGCGACGCGTGACCCGCGCTCGTCCGCCCCGCCCGTGATCCCGGCCGACGCGACGCGCTACGAGTTCGAGGACGGCGTCATCACGAACGGCTCCGTGGGGAGCGCGGCCGGGGCGTCGGGCGGTCAGAAGGTCGGAGGCCTCGACTTCCTCGACAGCTCGGTGGCGCTGGAGGTCTTCGCGGACGAGGCCGGCCCGTACACGCTGGGGGTCCGGTTCGCGAACGGCTCCGAGCGTGGCGGGTACACGCTCGCGTCGACGAGCACCGTGACGGTCAACGGTGCGGACGCCGGCGTCGTCACGTTCCCGCACACCACGTGGGGCAACTGGCAGTCGGTGACGCACCAGGTCGAGCTCGAGCAGGGCTGGAACACCGTGGCCCTGACCAAGCTCACCTGGTACACCGAGCTCGACGCGCTCGACGTCTTCCGGACCGAGGTGCCGCCGACGGACCCGCAGGTCACCGTCACGGCACAGCCACGTTGCCTCGGCGGCACCCCGTACCTCGCCGTCCGGGCGACGAACGGCGGTGACGAGACGGTCGCCGTCGCGCTGCGGACGGTGCACGGCGAGCGGTCGTACGCGCAGGTCGCTCCCGGCGCCAACGCGTACCAGTCGTTCAAGGTGCGTGGCGGCGCGCTGGAGGCCGGGGAGGCGCTCGTCGCCGTCACCGACGTCGCCGGCACGACGACGGAGATCTCCACCGCGTACGACGCCCTCACCTGCGCGTAACGTGGGAAGTCCGGGCCCCGCGGTGCCGTTCGGCCGATGGACGGTACCGCGGGGCTCGGTCGTGCCGGCTACGACGCCGAGCGCTCCCACGGGAGGTGGGCGCGCACCACGAACCGCCCGTCCTCGACCCCGGCGGAGAAGGTCCCGTCGAGCGCCTCGCAGCGTTCGCGCATGCCGACGATCCCGTTGCCGGACCCCGGGATGCCCGCGGCGTCCGCGGTCAGGGCGTTCCGCACCGCGAGGTCGACGCCGTCTCCCGGCCGGGCGCGGAGGTCCACCTCGGCGCGGGCCCCGGGGGCGTGCTTCATGACGTTGGTCAGCGCCTCCTGGACCACGCGGTAGACCGCGCGGGTCAGAGCGGGCGGTGCGGCGTCGGCGTCGGACACGAAGACGGTCGCCGCAAGGTCGACCCCGGACGACCGGGCGTCGTCGAGCAGCGCGGCGAGGTCGCCGAGCGCGGGCGCGGACCCCGTGTACTGCTCCGATCCCTCGCGCAGCGAGGTGATGAGCGCGCGCATCTCGTCGAGCGCGAGGTGGGCCGACGTGCGCATGGTGCGGGCGGCGTCCGCGACCTCGGGGTCCTCGGTGGTCACCTCGAGCGCCGAGGCCTGCAACGACATGATCGACAGCTTGTGCGCGACGGTGTCGTGCATCTCGCGCGCGATGAGCTCGCGCTCGTCCTGCCGCGACAGCTCGGTGCGGAGCTGGTCGGTCTCGGTGCGCAGGTCCTCCGCGTGCGTGCGCAGCACCTCGGCGCGCTGCGACGCGTCGGCGGCCACGGCCTGCGCGTGGTGCGCGCGGCCGGCGTAGCGCCGCACGAGCCCGGCGCCCACCGACACCGCGACGGCCAGGACCCCGAGGATCACGTACCCGACCGGCGCGAGGTACGACGTCGCGCTCCCGTCCACCGGGGTGAAGGAGAAGATGACGGCGTCGCCGTCGCGCGCGGCGTCACGCCACAGGGACACGCCTACGGACACGACGGTCGCCGCGACCGACCCCGCGACCACGCGGCGCCGGTCCTCGCCCGCGAGGACGAACGGCAGGGCGAGCAGGGGAGCCAGCGCACCGACCGGCAGGAGCACTCCGGCGGCAGCGGTGGAGAGGCACACGACGACCGGGAAGCGTGCGCGCCACACGACGGCGGCGCACACGCCCGAGAGGACGACGAGACAGAGCAGGTAGACGGCCATCTGGCCGCCGGTGATGTCCTCCCCGTGGCGTATGGCCGCAAAGGTGGCGCTGATCATCCCGACGGCGAAGGTCAGCGCGACGGCACCCACCGTGCCGGCGACGGACCAGAAGCGGCGCGCGCGACCCGGCCGGACGGCTGGTGCGGGGCCCCACGCGGGGTAGGGGGGTCGGGCCGCGCCCGCGGGAGAGGTGAGCGGGCCGGGCGGCGGGGCCGCAGGGCTGAACGGCGGGCGACCGGGGGAGGGAACCGTCGCGCCGGGCACGGGAGAGCCCGGGTACGGCGGTGGAGCCGCGGCGCCGGGCGGCACCGCGGGGCCGCCGGGCTGCTGCGGAGGGGGGTACATGCCGCGAGCATACGCACGGCCTCCGACGCGCAGCCTCCCCCGATCGGCTCGCCACCAGCCGCGGAGGGTCCACCGGTCGGTGGGGCGGGACGACCTGCTCGGGCGATCCGGTGACCCCCTCGTCGCGGACACGATCGTCCTCGAACACGGCGACGACCGCCGCCGGGACGTGGCGCCGACCAGGGCGCGACCAGACGAGGAGACCACGATGACCGCACCGACCGGGGGCCAGCTCCCCCAGCAGCCCGCGCAGCACCCCGCCCAGACCGGCCCCGCAGCGGTCCCCGGCCAGCCCTACTCGAGCCCGCTGCAGGGGGCGGCGCCGGGTCAGCCGGTGGCGACGCCGTACCCGGGGCAGGCCTCGTACCCCGGCCACGCGCCCTACCCGGGCCAGCCGGTCGGGGCCGGGGGAGCGCCCGGGGGCCCGACGCCGCCGCGCAAGAACTGGTTCGCGCGGCACAAGGTGCTCACCGCGCTCGGCGTCGTCGTGCTGCTCGTCATCATCGGCGCGAACCTCGGCGGTGGGGGCGAGGAGGAGCCGACGACGCCGTCCGTCGCCGCGGACACCGGCTCGCCGGACACGGCCCCCGAGGCCGACGAGGCACCCGCCGAGCCCGGGCCCGCGGAGGAGCCGCCGGCCGAGGAGCCTGAGCAGAGCGCCCCCGGCGTCGGGACGGCCGTGCGCGACGGCAAGTTCGAGTTCACCGTCACGTCCGTCGAGACGGGCGTCGCGACCGTCGGGGACGAGTACCTCAACGAGCAGGCGCAGGGCCAGTTCGTCCTCGTGCACATGACCGTGACGAACATCGGCGACGCCGCGCAGATGTTCGACGGCAGCAGCCAGAAGCTCGTCGACACCGCCGGCCGGGAGCACTCCGCCGACACGAGCGCCGCGATCTACCTCGGTGACGCGAACTCGTTCCTCACCGACATCAACCCGGGCAACAGCGTCGAGGGGACCGTCGTGTTCGACATCCCCGCCGACGCCGTGCCCGCGACCCTCACGCTGCACGACTCGTTCTTCTCCGGAGGGGTCGAGGTCTCGCTCGGCTGACACTATGGACCACCCGACCTCGGCGTCCTCCCATCCGCCGAGGTCGGGTCGCGCACCACCGAGGGTTTGCGCCGAGGTCTGCGGGCGACGCGCCCGGCTACGAGAGGTCGTCGGCGACGAGCCGGGACCGGGCCTCGTACACCTGGAGCGGGTCCGCCGACGACGTCGTGGTGGCGGTCCCGGCGACGTCCGTCCACGTCGGGGTGCCGGTGATGCGGAACTGCCCGGTCCAGGTCGTCGTCAGCGCGATGGTGACCTGGTCCGCAGGCTGCTCGTAGGTGTGGGCGACAGTGTGGTTCGGGTAGGCCGCGCCGGGGTCGGTCGTCGTGACCGGGCCGGAGCCGTCGCCGTAGTCCCACGTGTACGACGTGGGCGTCGCACGGATCTGGACCGGGATGCCCAGGAGCGTCGTGTCGAGCATTTGCTCGCCCGGCTCGGTGTAGGTGATCGTCGGGACGTTCACGAGCGTCCAGCCGTTCGGCGGCTGCACGACGATGTGGGACGGCGCGATCGTGAGATGGCGGAACGCCGCCTCGGCCTCGGCCGCGAGATCTGCGGTACCGACGCAGGCTCCGTCGTTGACGAGCTCCCAGCTCGACACGCCCGAGCGCGTTCCGTCCGCGTTGTTCGTCCAGGTCTGACGGAACAACGGGTCCATCGCGAACTCGTCCGGCTCGCACTCCAGGCCCAGCGAGGCGGGATTCTGGCCCTCGGGGCACGCCTGCACGAGCCCGGGGTACGTGCGTGGCTGGTCGCCGTCGAAACAGCGGTACGCGGGCCCGCGTCGATACGCCTCCGTTGTTGGGCCGCCACTTGTTGACACGGGGTTGTACTCGGCGCCGCCCTGCGGCGCACGAACGAAGGCACTGACTCGATCGTCGTTTGCCTCTCCGCCAAAGAGCAGATCGTCGGTTGCTACGGCGTGCTGGGCCGGGGCTGTGGTGAGTGCCGTGATTAGGAGGACCGCTGCACTCAATCGTGCCTGCGGCTTCACGAGTCGTTCTCCGAGGCGCCGACGATGTGCCAACGGCCATCAGTGAACAAGACGTCGACATGCAATTGTCCTCTGACCTCTCCGCCTTCAGACACTAGGTAGCCGCCGACAGTGGTCCTCTTGTGGGGCCCCTGAACAACGTCGATGAGGACGGCTCGGCCACCTGTCAGCGAATCGACCTCTCCTGCCTCCGCGTTGGTGACTGTCGTCTCGGCGCCGATGTAGCTGTCTCCTGCCGTGCGAATCTCGAGTGCCTGCTCGCGGACGCCCGAGCAAAACCCACACGTCTCCTTCCATGTCATGGCATCCCACTCGGCTGTGTCGCCAGTGGCCATGACGTACGGGTAAAGCTCGAGGAAGTACTCCGCCGCGGCAGCGGCGCCCTCGGCGTCGTCGCGATCCATCGCGGCGGGACGTTCGGGTTTGGTGGGGCCGGTCTCGGTCGGTTCGGGCGTGGGCGTCGGCGAGGGTGCGGCGGACGTCTCGACGGGCGGCGTGGGGTCGGGCTCACCGCCGCCGGTGCACGCGGCGACCAGGTACCCGGCGGCGAGAACGATCCCGACGGCGAGAAGGGACCGTCGGCCACCTCCGCCGACGGTCACGTGCCGCGACGCACTCCGGCCGACGCCGGGTGCGCGACCGCCCGCTTTGCCGCCGCCGATTGGCGAACGACCCGCACCTGCACCACGACCGGCCGCGCGATCACCCGCAGGGCTGCCGGCGTCCGGCGTGCGACCCGGACAAACCCCGACACCCGCGCGGTCACGCGCGCTCACCCGGCCACGTGGCTCGCGCCCCGCTACGGTGTCGCCTCTCGCAGCGGCCTCGTCTCGCGCAGCGGCGTCGTCTCTCGCAACGGCGTCGCCCGCGTGACCCGATGTTCCTGCCGATCCGTCCTCGACCAGCGCATGACGCGTAGAGCTCACGAGACCCCCTGCCTCAGGTACCGAGCGACCGGCGCCGCCGCCGTCGCACGAACGCCCCGAACCTAGCGAAACCGACGTCCGGGCGGAACCACCCGTCCCGCCCTGTGGACGAGGCGCCGCGGGTGTCCGCCACGTGACGGCTCCACAGGGGGAAGTGGCACGCCGGGGACGGGTCGATGAACGTTGCCCGACACCTCGATCCGCACCCGGACATTTGGGCACGGAACGGGCGCGCCTGGTTCCTATGCTCGCGACTGGCCGCCCACCCGCTGGACGGGTGCCTCGCCGGCCACGACCTTCACCCCTCGTACGAGCGGATCTGTGCTGTGACCTCCGTCCTCACCCCGGGCTCCTCGGGGCCCTCGGGCGCACCCCGGGGCTCGACCCCGGCCCCGGCCCACCGCGCCGCGACCGTCCCGGCCGCGATCGTCCCCACGGCAGCGACCGTCCCCACGGCAGCGGCCGTCCCGACCGCCGCGCCCTCCGACCTGACGCCCAGCAGTTCCGGCCCGGCGCACCCTGCGCCCGGCGCGTCGGCACCGACGACACCTCCCGCGAAAGCCACGTCCTCAATCAGAGACCGCGAGGTCCAGGCGTTGCACCGCGGCCGCCTCGGCGCGCGGCGCCGGCGGCGGAACGTCCTGTGGGCGCTGCTCCTCGCGGGCCCGAACCTCGTGCTGCTGCTCGTGTTCGTCTACCGGCCGCTGCTGCAGAGCTTCTACCTCTCGACGCTCCAGTGGAACCTCGGCTCCCCGGTGGCAAGGCCGGTGGGTCTGGGCAACTACGTGGAGTGGTTCACCGCCCCGACGACGGGTCGCGTCGTGACGACGACGCTCGTCTTCACGCTCGCCACGGTCGGCGGGGCGATGGTCCTCGGCCTGGGCCTGGCGCTGCTCCTGAACCGGAAGCTCCGGGGCCGCGGCGTCGCCCGCACCGTCGCGTTCGCGCCGTACGTGCTGTCGGGCTTCGCGGTCGGGATCCTGTGGCTGTTCATGTTCGACCCGCGCTACGGGCTCGTCCAGGAGCTGCTCGGCTGGGTCGGCGTCGCGTCGCCGCAGTGGTACACGCAGCGCCCGTGGCCGCTGGTGATGATCGTCGTGGTCTACCTGTGGAAGAACCTCGGGTACGTCGCCCTCATCTACCTGGTGGGCCTGCAGTCGGTGCCGCAGGACCTCAAGGACGCGGCCGCGCTCGACGGTGCGTCGTCGGCGCGGACTTTGCGCTCGATCGTCCTGCCGCTGCTCACCCCGACGACGTTCTTCCTCCTCGTGACGATGCTCCTCGCGTCGCTCCAGTCGTTCGACATCATCAAGGCGATGACGCAGGGCGGCCCGCTCGGCTCGACGACGACGCTCATGTACTCGATCTACGAGGAGAGCTTCGTCAACGGGCGCGCGGGGTACGCGTCGGCGGTCGCCACGGTCCTGTTCCTCATGCTGCTCGCGGTGACCGCGGTGCAGATGCGGTTCGTCCAGCGGAAGGTCCACTACGCATGAGCGCCGTCGCGCCCGCCCGTCCCGAGACGGCGCCCGCCACACCGGCCGCCCTCGCGCCCCGCCCGTCGGGCGCACCCCGTGCCCGACGCCGGGCCATCCAGCCGGGCGGGTACCTCGCCCTGGTTCTCGCGACCGTCGTGCTCGGCGCCCCGCTGCTGTGGATGGTGCTCGCGAGCCTGAAGACGCCCGCCGAGCTCTACACGGTCCCGCTGCAGTGGCTCCCGGGCAGCGTGCATCTCGACAACTACGCGCAGGCCGCGGACTCGATCCCGCTCGGGCGCCTGCTGCTCAACAGCGTCGGGATCACGGTCGTGGGCGCGGGCCTCAAGGTCGCGCTGGGCCTCACGTGCGCGTATGCGCTCGTGTTCCTCGACTTCCCGTTCAAGAAGGTCGTGTTCGGGCTCGTCATCGCGACGCTCATGATCCCGCCGCAGATCACGATCATCCCCAACTACACGCTCGTCGCGAGCCTCGGGTGGCTCAACACCTATCAGGGCATCCTCGTGCCGGGCCTGGCGAGCGCGTTCGGGACGTTCCTGTTCCGGCAGCACTTCCTCACGCTGCCGCGCTCGATCCTCGAGGCCGCCGAGCTCGACGGCGCGGGGCACTGGCGAAAACTGTGGCGGTTCGTCGTGCCGATGAGCACGCCGACGCTCGCGGCGGTCGCGCTCGTGTCCGTCGTGACCGAGTGGAACGACTACCTGTGGCCGTTCCTCGTCATCGACCGCCCGGACAAGATGACCCTCCCTGTAGGCCTCACGCTGCTGCAGAACACCGACGGCATGACGAACTGGGGCGTGCTGCTCGCCGCGACGGTGGTCGTGACGCTGCCGATCCTCGTCGTCTTCCTCGTCCTCCAGCGCCGCCTCGTCGCGGGCCTCACCGCCGGCGCGGTCACCGGCTGACCCACCCCGCGCCGTCGTGCCCGACGACGGCGCCCACCCCGAGCGGGCCCCGCACCCGCGTGCTCGCCCACCAGCAGACTCCCCGGCCCGCCCGCAGCGGTCCGGGTTTCCCGAAGCGCACCGAGACCCGGTGCACGACCTGAAGGAGCACCTGTGTCCCACCGCACCGCACCCGGCCGGCCCGCGCGCCGTCGTCGGGCCCGCGCCGCCGTCACCGCGCTCGCGGCGACCACCGCCCTCGCGCTCACCGCGTGCGCCGGCCCGAGCGTGGCCGGGGCCGACGGCGCCGGCACCGCGGGCGACGACGCGACGGCCGAGGCCGTCGACTGGTCCGCCGTCGAGCCCGCGTCCGAGATCACGTGGTGGAGCAACCACCCCGGCACGTCGCAGGAGATCGAGCAGGAGCTCATCGACCGGTTCGAGGAGGAGTCCGGCATCACGGTCAACCTCGTCACGGCAGGGGCCAACTACGACGAGGTCGCCCAGCGCTTCCAGGCCGCGTCGCAGACCGACGAGCTGCCCGACGTCGTCATCGCGTCCGACGTCTGGTGGTTCCGCTACCACCTCAACGACCAGATCCTGCCCCTCGACGACGTGCTCGACTTCGTCGAGGCCGACGCCGCCGACTTCCAGCCCGCGCTCTACGCGGACTACGAGTACGACGACCAGCACTGGGCCGTGCCCTACGCGCGCTCGACGCCGCTGTTCTACTACAACAAGGACCTGTGGACGGCGGCCGGCCTGCCCGACCGCGGCCCGCAGACGTGGGCCGAGCTCGAGGAGTGGGACGCGTCGCTCAAGCCGCTCGTCCCGGCCGGTGGCTCGACGTTCGGCCTGTCCACCGGCCCGTCGTGGGGCGCGTGGTGGTTCGAGAACATGATCTGGGGCCAGGGCGGCGCGTACTCCGACGGGTTCGACCTCACGCTCGACACCGAGGAGGCCGTCGCGGGCGGCCAGTTCCTGCACGACCTGTTCCACGAGAAGGGCGTCGCGACGCTCTCCGCGGACGACGCGATGGCCGACTTCTCGTCCGGCCTCATCGCCTCGACGATCGGCTCGACGGGCTCGCTCAAGGGCGCGCTCGACGCGGCGTCGTTCGAGGTCGGCACGGCCTACCTTCCCGACGGCCCGGCCAGCGGCGGCACCCCGACCGGTGGGACCGGCCTCGCGATCTCGTCGTCGAAGTCGCCCGAGCAGCAGCTCGCCGCGGCGATGTTCCTCGCGTTCCTCACCGACACCGAGAACACCGCGTACTTCTCGCAGAACACCGGCTACATGCCGGTGCGCACCTCGGCCGTCGAGTCCGACGCCATGACGGCCGTCTACGAGGCGACGCCGCAGTTCCGCACCGCCGTCGACCAGCTCGCCGACAAGGCGCGCCCGCAGGACGACGCGCGCGTCTTCATCCCGGGCGCCGACGCGCTGCTCAACGAGGCGATCGAGCAGATCGTCATCGAGGGCACCGACCCGGCGGAGGCGTTCGCCTCGATCGCTCCGCGCATCGAGACCGCGTACACCGAGAACGTGGAGCCGTACCTGTGACCGCGCTCCCGGACGCCGCACGCGGCGTCGAACACCTCCCCGCACCCGGGCCTGCGCTCTCCCTGGAGTCGGCGCAGGTCCAGGCCCCGGCGACGGGCGACGCACGGCGCCGCCCGCGCGTGATCGCCCACCGCGGCAACAGCTCCGTCGCGCCGCAGAACACGCTCGCCGCGTTCGAGGCGGCGTGGCGCGCGGGCGCGGAGTCGATCGAGATCGACGTGCGGCTCACCGCGGACGGCGACGTCGTCGTCATCCATGACGACACGGTGGACGCGACGACGTCGGGCAGCGGCGCGGTCGCGGAGCTCGACCGGTCCGCGATCCGCGCGCTGGACGCCGGGTCGTGGTTCTCGCCCGCGTTCGCAGGCCAGCGCGTGCCGACGTTCGCGGAGACGGTCGAGTTCCTGGAGCGCCGCCCGGGGATCGACCTGCTCCTGGAGCTCAAGGGGTCGTGGACGGCGGAGCAGGCGGCGCGGGTGACGGACCCGCTGCGGTCCGCCGGGCTCGCGGACCGCGTCGTCGCGCAGAGCTTCTGGCCCGAGACCGTCGCGGCGCTGCGCGACGCCGGCCCCGGGCTGTGCCGCGGGTTGCTCGTCGCGACCCTCGACGACGACGTGCTCTCCCGGTGCGCCGCGCTCGACGTCGCGTGGTGCAACCCGGTCGGGACGCTGCTCCTCGAGGACCCCGACCTCGTGCGGCGCCTGCACGACGGCGGCCGCAAGGTCGCGGTGTGGACGCTCGACGAGCCCGCGCACTGGGCCTCCGCGGTCGCCCTCGGGGTGGACGCGATCATCACCGACCGGCCCGACCGGCTCGCGGGGTGGCTCGCGGCCCGCGGCGTCTGAGGCCTCGCCGGTCGCTTCCGGGGTCGTGCGCCGCACCGGGCTCGTGCGGCCACCGAGGCCATGCCCGGGGCCTGCCTGCACCCGGGTCGTGTGCCCGGACGCTCGTCGTCCGGCGCGCGGCCCCGGGTCTCGCGTGCCGCCGCGCGTGTCCCCGGGAGGTCAGCGCACCACGATCGTCGTCACGACGTCCGTCACGCTCGGCCGCCGCGGCGTCGACCCGAACCCGAACCGGACGGGCGGGTCGACGTCGCGCAGGTCGCCCAGCGGCGCGCCGTCCCACGTCGTCTCGGCGGCGACGAGCGCGTGCACGTCGGTCGCGCCGTAGTGCTCGACGCGGCCCGGCCCGGCGGACCCGCGCGTGCGGACCCCGCGCAGCACCACGCGCGCGACGGGGTCGGTGAGCGCGGTGAGGTGCCGCGACGTCGCGAGAGCCGGGGGCACGGCCCGCAGCACGCGCCCGAGCGGCGTCCGTGGCCCGACGGCGATCCTCGCGTCCAGAGGCCCGGCCGCCACGTGCCACGCCGGCAGGCGGCCGCGGCCCGCCGCCGCTCCCGCCACCGTCTCGGGTTCGACGTCGGTCGCGTCGGTCGCGTCGGTCGCGTCGCGCGTAGCGACGGTCGCCGCAGTCGGCTCGTCCGCGACGGCGACGGGCACGAGGACGACCCGGTCGAAGCGGTAGGTCGCGGCGACGAGTTCGGCGACGTCGCGCGACGGCGCGAGCAGGACGCGCTCGCCGTCGGGCCGCTCGACCATGACGTCGGCGAACGCGCCGAACGGCGACGCGTCCCAGCGCCCGACGACGACGCGCGTCCCCGACGCCGTGCCCCACCCCGCGATGCGGCCGCGGAACCGCAGGACGCTGGCCATCCGGGCAGCGTAGGCCCGGCACCTCGGGCTCGCGCCCGCTCGGGCGAGCGGCCGACCGGGCGAGCGGGCCGAACGGGCGAGCGGCCGAACGGTCATCCCGCTCGGCGCGCGAGCCCCCGCGCGCGGCGCGACGCTCGGAGGAGGCGGCGACCGCCGTCGGGCAGCAGGAGGTGACCCGTGCCGAAGACGACGCGCGACGGCGACGCGAGGCAGTCCGAGATCCCGAGCACGCTGCGGCGCTCCGACGACAAGGCGCAGCGCACGTTCGCCAAGGCGTACGACGCGGCGATGGAGCAGTACGGCTCTCCGGCGCGTGCGCGGCGCGTGGCGTTCGCGGCGCTCAAGCACACGCACGAGAAGATCGGCGACCACTGGGAGCCGAAGGACGAGCCCGGGCCGTCGGACGAGCGCGCCGAGGAGGGCGGTCTCGAGTCCTCGACGGACACCGCGGGCGGCGTCGACGCGAACGCGACGAAGGCGCACCTGCTCGACGTCGCGCGCCGGCTCGACGTGGACGGCCGGTCGTCGATGACGAAGGACGAGCTCGTCGAGGCGATCCAGCGCGCGAACGACCGCGCGACGCGGCGGGCGCGCGGCGACTGACCGCGCTCGATACGCCCCCCGCCGCTCAGGCGCTGCGGCGCCGGGGGACGCGCACGCGGTCGAGGTCCTGCGCGACCGTGAGCTCGCCGTCGAACACCTCGCGCGCCTCGCGCCAGAACTCCGTCGGGTCGGGGTAGCGCTGCGAGAAGTGCGTGAGCACGAGCGACCGGACGCCGGCCTGCGCCGCGACGGTCGCCGCCTGCCGCGCCGTGAGGTGGCCCCAGCGCTCCGCCTGGTCGCGGTCGCGGTCGAGGAACGTCGACTCGATGACGAGCAGGTCCACGCCGTCCGCGAGGCGGTGCACCGCGTCGCACAGGCGCGTGTCCATGACGAACGCGAACGACTGGCCCGGGCGCGGGCGGCTGACGTCGTCGAGCGTGACGGTCCGGCCGTCGGGCGCGACGACCGTCCCGGTGCGCTGCAGCTCGCCGACCGGCGGCCCCGCGAGGCCGTGGCGCGCGAGGAGCACGGGGTCGAGCGACCGGCCGTCGGGCTCGTCGAGGCGGTAGCCCATCGCCTCGATCGTGTGGTCGAGGCGCTCGGCGCGCAGCGTGAAGCCCGGCTCGGGGCGACCCGGGACGGGCGGGACCACGCCGTCCGTGGTGAGCGGCTGGAGTGCGAGGTGCCCGCGGCGGTAGTGCGCGCTCGCGTCGAGCAGGTGGTCGACCCACCGCTGGCCCGACGCCGGGTACGTCACCCCGATCGTGTGCCGCACCCCGTCGCCGCTGATGCGCTGGGAGACGCCCGCGAGGCCGAGGCTGTGGTCACCGTGCAGGTGCGTGACCGCGATGCGCGTGAGGTCGGTCGCGGAGACGCCCGCGAACGTCATCTGGCGCTGCGTGCCCTCGCCCGGGTCGAAGAGGATCGCCTCGTCGTCCCAGAGCAGCACGTAGCCGTTGTGGTTGCGCGTGCGGGTCGGGACCATGCTGGCCGTGCCCAGCACCACGAGCTCGCGGCGAGACATGGAGCCAGCCTGCCACGGCGCGCGGCGCGCGCGGGTGTGCCGCGGGACGGGCTCGTAGGGTGGCAGGAGCCGCCCCCGAGACCCCGGAGAACCATGCGCCTGCTGCTCGTCCGCCACGGACAGACCCCGTCGAACGTCGCGGGCCTGCTCGACACCGCCTTCCCGGGGCCGGGGCTCACCGCGCTCGGCGCCCGCCAGGCCGCGGCGATCCCGGGCGCGCTCGCGGACCGCGTCGTCGACGGCGTCGCGGTCTCGACTCTCGTGCGCACGCACCGCACGGCCGCCCCGCTCGCCGAGCGGCACGGGCACGACCTGCTCGAGCTCGACGGACTGCGCGAGGTCGACGCGGGCGACCTGGAGATGTCCGCCCACCACGACGACCACATGCGCTACCTGGAGACGGTGTTCGCGTGGGGGCGCGGCGAGCCCGGCCGGCGCATCCCCGGCGGCCCCGACGGCACCGAGTTCCTCGACCGCTACGACGCGGCGCTCGCGGCCGTCGCGGAGGCCGGGTGGGAGACGGCCGTCGCCGTGTCGCACGGCGCGGCGATCCGCGCGTGGGCGTGCGCGCGCGTCGACGGCGTCGACATCGACCTGCTCGCGTGGACGCCGCTCGCCAACACGGGGCTCGTCGAGGTCGAGGGTGACCCGGACTCGGGGTGGCGGCTCGTGGGCCTGAGCGACGGCCCGCTCGGCGGGGCCGCGCTCGACGACCTCGTCGCCGAGGACCCGACGGGGGAGTCCGTCGTGGAGGAGGAGCGGCGCGCCGCGACGGACGACTGACCCTACCGCCCGGTCGGGATGACGCAATGATTCGATCATTGCGTCATCGTGCTCCGCGGTATCGCACGGCCCTGGCGGTCGTCACGATCGTGACATACGCTCGGCGGCATGGCCGACGCACCGCCGCCCGCGCCCAACGAGCGCGCGCTCGAGTCCGACATCGTCACCGACCTGCGCGAGCAGATGACGTACGGGTCGTACCTGCACCTCGACACGCTGCTCGCCGCGCAGGAGCCGGTGAGCGACCCGGCGCACCACGACGAGATGCTGTTCATCGTCCAGCACCAGACCACCGAGCTGTGGCTCAAGCTGGTGCTGCACGAGCTCCTGTCCGCGCGCGACCTGCTGGCCGCCGACGAGCTCGGCGCCGCGCTCAAGCGCATCGCGCGCGTCAAGCACGTGCAGCGCACGCTCACCGAGCAGTGGTCGGTGCTCGCGACGCTCACGCCGAGCGAGTACGCGCAGTTCCGCGGGTTCCTCGGGCACGCGTCGGGCTTCCAGTCGTGGCAGTACCGCGCGGTCGAGTTCCTGCTGGGGAACAAGAACGCGCGCATGCTCGCGGTGTTCGACGCCGAGCCTGACGCCCGCGCCGAGCTCGCCCGCCTGCTCGCCGAGCGGAGCGTCTACGACGAGTTCCTGCGTCACCTCGCGCGGCACGGCCACGACGTGCCGCAGCGCGTCCTGGACCGCGACGTCACCGTGGCCCACACGCTCGACGACGACCTCGTCGAGGTCTTCCGGCGCATCTACGACGACCCGGAGGCGCACTGGTCGGCGTACGAGACGTGCGAGGAGCTCGTCGACCTGGAGGACAACTTCCAGCTCTGGCGGTTCCGCCACATGAAGACCGTGCTGCGCATCATCGGCACCAAGCGCGGGACGGGCGGGTCGAGCGGCGTCGGGTTCCTCCAGAAGGCCCTCGACCTCACGTTCTTCCCCGAGCTGTTCGCCGTCCGCACGGAGATCGGGCGGTCGTGAGCGGCCAGCCTCTCGGTCACGCGGGCGACGGCGGCACGTGGCTCCCGCCGTTCGCCGACGCGCACGTGCACCTCGGCCTCGCCGACCCCGTCGCGGTGCGGCGCGGCGGGATCGCCGTCGTGCACGACCTCGGGTGGGTGCCCGACGTCGCGCGCACGTGGCCCGGCCGCCCCGACTTCCCCGAGGTCGCGTTCGCCGGGGCCTTCCTCACCGCGCCCGGCGGCTACCCGTCCGACCGCTCGTGGGCGCCGCCGGGGTCGGTGGCCGAGGTCGCGACCCCCGACGACGCCGTCGCCGCCGTCGACCGCCAGGTCGCCGCGGGCGCCTCGTTCCTCAAGGTCACGCTCCACGCCGACGCCGGCCCGGTGCTCGACGACGTCACGCTCACCGCGCTCGTCGGCCACGCCCACGCGCGGGGCCGGGACGTCGTCGCGCACGTGGAGGGCAGGGGCATGGCGGCGCGCGCGGTCGAGGCGGGCGTCGACCGGCTCGCGCACGCCCCGTTCTCCGAGCGGCTGCCCGACGACCTGCTCGCCGCGATGGCCCGACCCCGCGCCGTCGAGCACGACCCTGCTCGCGGTCGAGAACGGGGTAACTGCCGGAATGAGCCGGATGACGACAGCAACCCCGTGCTCGGCGGGGCGGGGGGTCGGACGGCCGGGCGGAGCCGCACGACCTGGGTGAGCACGCTCGACATCCACGGCTGGGGCAGCCCGACCGCCGAGCAGGACGTCGCGATCGACAACGTGCGGCGGTTCGTCGCGCTCGGCGGGACCGTCGTCTACGG
Organism: Cellulosimicrobium composti; assembly: GCF_010287905.1. NCBI lineage: Bacteria > Bacillati > Actinomycetota > Actinomycetes > Micrococcales > Promicromonosporaceae > Cellulosimicrobium > Cellulosimicrobium composti. Next base: position 52,990 of record NZ_JAAFAN010000012.1, on the reverse strand, counting down.
GACCGACCTCGGCAACGGACCGATCCCGCACGGCGTCGACGAGCGCGAGCTGCGGGCGCTCGCGGCCGCCGGTCTCGACGCCCCCGCCCTGCTCGGCGCGCTCACGCGCGAGGCGGCGCACCCGCGCGCCGCCGACGGCGTCGACGACCTCGACGATCACGTCGAACGCCCCCGGCGCGCGTCGCTCGCGACGTGGATCCCCGGCGACCCGCCCGACCCCGACGACCTCGACGCGGTGTGCGCGTGGCTCGCGCGCGCCGTCGTCGTCGACGACCCCGCCCGCGCGCAGCGCGCGCCCGCCACCCCGGAGGACCGGCCATGACCGACCCGACCCCGAGCACCGTGCTCCCCGCCGACCACGCCGCGCGCTCCGCCGCGCTCGACGCCGCCGACCCGCTCGCGCGGTTCCGTGACGCGTTCGTCGACTCCGACGAGGTCACCGCCTACCTCGACGGGAACTCGCTCGGCCGACCGACGCGCGCGGCGGCCGAGCGGCTCGCCCGGTTCGCGACGGACGTGTGGGGCGCGCGGCTCATCCGCGGCTGGGACGAGGAGTGGTACGGCCTCCCGCTGACGCTGGGCGACCGGATCGGCGCGGTGACGCTCGGCGCGGCGCCGGGCCAGACGTTCGTCGGCGACTCGACGACCGTGATCCTCTACAAGCTCGTGCGCGCCGCGCTCTCGGCGCCGCAGGTCGCGGGCCGCGACGAGATCGTGCTCGACGCCGGGAACTTCCCGACGGACCGCTACGTGCTGGAGGGCGTCGCGCGCGAGCACGGAGCAACGCTGCGGTGGATCACGCCCGAGCACGACGCGGGCGTGACGCCCGGGCAGGTCGCCGCCGTGCTCTCGGACCGCACGGCGCTCGTGCTGCTCAGCCACGTCGCGTACCGGTCGGGGTACGTGAGCGACGCCGCCGCGATCACGGCGCTCGCGCACGACGCCGGCGCGCTCGTCCTGTGGGACCTGTGCCACTCGGTCGGGGCGCTGCCGGTCGAGCTCGACGCGTGGGGCGTGGACCTCGCGGCGGGCTGCACGTACAAGTACCTGAACGGCGGCCCGGGCGCGCCCGCGTTCGGGTACGTGCGCGCCGACCTCCAGGACGTGCTGACCCAGCCGATCCAGGGCTGGATGGGCAGCGCGGCGCCGTTCGAGATGGGCCCGGCGTATGCGCCCCACGACGGGGTGCGGCGCTTCCTGTCCGGGACGCCCGCGATCGTCGGGATGCTCGCGATGCAGGACATGCTCGACCTCGTGGACGAGGCGGGGATCGCGGCGGTGCGGGCCAAGTCGGTCGCGCTCACCGAGCACGCGACCGCCCTCGTGGACGACCTCCTGCTCCCGCTCGGCGCCCGGTACGCGTCGCCGCGCGACCCCGAGCGGCGGGGGAGCCACGTGACCGTGGACCACGCCGCGTTCGAGGCGACGCTCCCGCTGCTGTGGGAGCGCGGCGTCATCCCCGACTTCCGCCGCCCGGACGGCCTGCGCCTCGGCCTGTCCCCGCTGTCGACGACCTTCGACGAGGTGCGCGTCGGCGTCGAGGCGGTGCGCGACGCGCTCGTGGAGGTGCTCGGCCGCGCGGGCGGCGCGGCGTGATCCTCGACGACCTCGACGCGCGGCCGGGGAGCGCGACGTCCCTGCTGCGCACCGTCGTCGGGCTGTACCTGCGCGACCTCGGCGGGGCGGTCGCGGTGGCCGACCTCGTCGCGCTGCTCGGCGCGCTCGGCGTGCCGCCCGCGGGGGCGCGCAGCGCGGTCTCGCGCGTCAAGGCCAAGGGGCTGCTCGCCCCCGCGACGCTCGACGACGGCCGTGCCGCGTACCGGCTCGCGCCCGACGCGGTGCCGATGCTGGAGCGCGGCGACCGGCGCATCTTCACGTACCGGCAGCAGGGCGACGACGACCCGTGGTGCCTGGTGTCGTACTCGCTCCCGGAGGCGCGACGCGACGCGCGCCACCAGCTCCGGCGCCACCTCGCGTGGATCGGTGCGGGCACGGTCGCCGACGGCCTGTGGATCGCCCCGGGGCATCTCGTCGACGAGGTCGAGCAGATCCTCGTCGTGCTCGGGGTGCGCGACGCCGCGACGGTGTTCGCGGCCGGGCCGCCGCGCGTCTCCGGGTCGTTCGCCGACGCCGCGGCTCGCTGGTGGGACCTCGACCGGGTCGCGGCGCTGCACCGGGCGTTCCTCGCGCGGCACGACGGCGCCGTGACGACGGGAGAGACGACGCCGCGCGACGCGTTCGCGCGCTGGGTCCGGGCGGTCGACGACTGGCGTCCCGTCCCGTACGCCGACCCGGGTCTGCCGGCGGCGGCGCTGCCCGCAGGGTGGCCCGGCCGGGCGAGCGTCGCCCTGTTCGACGCGCTCCGTGCCGCGCACGCGGCGGCGGCCCGGGAGCACGTCCGGGTCGTCGTGGGGCGCTGATCGCGGCACAGTGAGGTCATGACCGACACGACGCCCGACCTCCCGCCCGCCGTGCGCACGCTCGTCGACGCGACCAACGCCGGCGACTCCGCGCGCTTCCTCACCGCGTTCGCGGACGACGGCTTCCTCGACGACTGGGGCCGGCAGTTCCGCGGGCACGACGAGCTCGCGAGCTGGGACCGCACGGACAACATCGGCAGACGGTCGCGCTTCGACGTGACGAGGCTGCGCGACGGCGCGACCCCGGACGAGGTCCTGCTCGACCTCACGGTGTCCGGCGAGGGGTACAACGGTCCCGCGACGTTCACGATCCTCCTGCGAGACGGACTGATCGCGCGTCTCGTCATCTCCTGAGCCGTGCCAGCGTTCCGGACATGACCGACACATGCGGATCCTGGCGTCGGCTGTGCTGGTGGGGTTGATCACACCGGGGTGACTTCACCCGGCACCCAGACCTGGACGACTGTCCAGGTCTGCCTACGGTGGTCGGGACGGGTCGTCCGACCCCGTCGCCCGCGACACCGAGACCCAGGTAGTGATGACCCGCTCGACCGTGACACCTGAACAGCAGATCCCCTCGACCCCCCGCCGCGCCGGCCGACGCCCGGCCGCCGCGATCCTCGCCGCCGGCCTCCTCGCCGGTGCCGGCCTCGTCGTCCCCGCGACGAGCGCCGCGGCCGCCGACGCGGTCAACCCGTTCGACCTGGCCGGCGGCTTCAGCGTCTACGCCCGCGAGGACGCCCGCCTCGACAACCACGAGACGGAGGGGTCCGTCGCCGTCGGCGGCGAGCTGACCGTCCGGGCCGAGGGCGGCATGTACCCGATCGTCCACCATGTGGCCGGGACCGCGGACTACACGATCCCGACCGTCGACGGCGACCCGACCCGTCTGCTCGTCGGGTCGTACGCGCCGACGTCCGGCCTCGTGGAGATCACCAACGCCGGGGTCCCGGCGGGCAGCGGCGCCGAGCTCGAGGGCTACCTCAAGGTCGTCGGTGCCGACCCCGCGTTCGACACGTACCAGCGCGGCGACTGGGTGCGGTACCGCACCGCTGTCGACGAGGCCCCGTCGATCGACGCGACCAACCAGAAGTGGCCCGACGGCGCCGCGACCGTGGCGACCGAGCGCGACTCGGTCGCCGCGTACGTCGAGACGGGTGCCGCAGAGCCGGCCGAGGTGCGCCAGTGCCTCGCGGACCTCGTGCCGAGCGGCGTGGCCCACGTGCTCACGGTGGCCGAGGACGTCGGCGACCGCGTCGTCCTCTCGGCGCTCGAGCCGGGACGGCCGAACGTCGTGGACTACGCCGACATCGCGGACGCGTACACCGTGCAGTTCGCGGACGGGGTGCTTCCCTCGGCCGACGCCCCGCTGATCGTCTCCGTCCCCGCCGGGACGACCGAGCTGCGCGGCTCGGTGTTCGGCGCCGAGGGCGCGGCGGCCCGCCACGTCCTGTGGGACCTCTCGCAGCTCGACGGCGCGGTCACCCTCGGCACCGGCGGGACGCGCCTCGACGGGTCGGTCTACGCCCCGACCGCGGACCTCACGCTCGAGGCGGCCCCGCTCGACGGCCAGGTCGTCGCGCGGAACCTCACGCTGCTCGGCGGCGAGGCGCACGCCTACCTCTTCGCCGGCTCCATCCCGTGCGCCACCGAGCCCGTCGTGGAGACGGGCAGCCTCACCGTCACCAAGCGCGTCGCGGGGGACGAGGCCTCCACCGTGCCCGACGGGACGACGTTCACCGTCGCGTACGAGGCCGCCGGGACGACGGGCGAGCTGACCGTACCCGTCGACGGCTCCGCGACCGTCGAGGACCTCCCGCTCGGCACGGAGGTCGTGCTGTCCGAGCCGGGCTTCCCCGCCGTGGACGGGGTCGAGTGGGGCGAGCCGACGTGGCAGGTGGACGGTGCCGCCGTCGAGCCGGGAGACGACGGGACCGTGCGCGTCGAGATCGGCACGACCGACGTCGCCGTGGTGCTGACCAACACGGCGGACGCGCCGGTCGAGCCGACGCCCACGCCGGTGACCCCCACCCCGACCGAGCCCACGACCCCGACGACGCCGACCACGCCGACCACGCCCGGCGTGCCCGACCAGCCGACGTCCCCCGCCGACGGCGGAACCGGCGGCCTGGCCACGACGGGCGTCCAGGCCGGGGGCGTCGCGCTCGCGGCCCTCGTGCTGGTCGCGCTCGGTGTCACGGTCCTCGTCCTGCGGCGCCGCCAGGACGCCTGACCCCGTTCCTCCCGCGCGTCCGACGCCGCGTCCCCGACCTCGGGGGCGCGGCGTCGTCGCGTTCCCGGGGCGTGTCCGGGACGGCCACCTGCCCGCCGTCGGGAGTTCACCGGGCGGACGGGCGCGCGCCACCCCGGCTCCGTACGGTGACAGCGCTTCCCACCACGGGTCCGACGCCGCCACGGTGGTCCGACGGTCGTCGCGCGCGGACCCCTGACCTGCGAAGGAACCCATGAACCCGCACGCCTCCCGACTGCCCGGCGCGCTGACGCGCGTGGCGGCGTCGGCGCTCGCCGTCTCGCTCGTCGGCACGGTGCTCGTCGCCGCGACCGCGACCTCGACGGCCGCCGCCGACGAGTCCCTGCTCTCGACGTCCGGCACGACCTGGCGCTACCTCGACGACAACACGAACCCGGCTGGATCCGCCGCGGACCAGCGCGCGTGGACGACCACCGCGTTCGACGACTCCGCGTGGAAGTCCGCGACGGGCGCGTTCGGCGCGAAGCGCGGCGCGGCGACGGGGATCGGCGCCGCGTTCCCGATCACCACGCTCCTCAGCCAGTACATCGAGGGCACGACGACGGACGTCCCCACGTTCTTCTTCCGCACCGACGTGGAGCTCACCGCGGCGGACCTCGACGGCGTCCCCGCGTTCGAGGGCGAGATCGTCTACGACGACGCCGCGATCGTCTACGTGAACGGCGAGGAGGTTGTGCGCCTGGGCGACGACTCCCGCGAGATCACGGAGAACCTCCAGTACCACGGCAACGGCCGCACGGACCCGGTGACGGGCACGTTCGTCATCCCCTCCGACGCGTTCGCGCCGGGCGAGAACACGATCTCCGTCGCGCTCTACCAGGACGCGCCGACCAGCTCGGACATCTACCTCGACGTGCGCTCGCTCGTCCCGACGCACGGCGAGGTGCGCGACGTCGCGCTCAACGTCGGCGCGGACGAGACGCAGGCGAACGTCGCCTGGTTCTCGACGCTGCCGGGTGCGGGAGAGGTGCAGTGGGCCCGCGCCGACGAGGACGGCGAGGTCGACTGGCGGACGGCCGCGACGTCGTCGTCCCGGAGCGGCGCGGCCGCGGACGGCGCGACGTACCACCACGCCACGATCACCGGGCTCGAGGAGGACGCCGAGTACGTGTACCGCGTGGGCAGCGCGGCGACCGGCTGGTCCGAGTCGTCGACGTTCACCACGGGCACGTTCGGGGACGAGTTCTCCGCGCTGTTCGTCGGCGACGCGCAGATCGGCGCGAGCCGCGACGTCGCGCGGGACGCCGCGCAGTGGGCCGCGACCCTCGACACCATGACCGCGCGCCACCCCGACACGGCGTTCCTCATCTCCGCGGGCGACCAGGTGGACACGGCGGGGAGCGCCGCGCAGTACGCCGGCTTCCTCGCGCCGCGTCAGATGCGCGAGCTGCGCTTCGCCGTCCAGGACGGCAACCACGACACCGGGTCGGCGCTCTACGACCAGCACTTCGCGATGCCGAACGTCTCCGCCGAGCAGCGCCGCGACTACTGGTACGCGTACAACAACGTGCTCGTCGTCGCGATCGACTCGAACGACTCGTCCGCGACGCAGATCGCGGGTCACGAGGCGTTCCTGCGCGACGTGATCGACACGCACGGCGACGCGTACGACTGGGTCGTGGTGACGTTCCACCACTCGCTCTACAGCCAGGCGTTCCACTCGCGCGACGCCGACGTGGTCCGCCTGCGCGAGGCGCTCTCGCCCGTCTTCAGCGACCTCGGCGTCGACCTCGTCCTCGCGGGCCACGACCACATCTACACGCGCTCGTACCTCATGGAGGGCACGACGCCCGTCGTCCCGGCCGAGGCGCCGGCGGAGGGCGACGTGCTCACCCCGGACGAGGACCAGGTCCTCTACCTCACGGGCAACTCGTCGTCGGGCTCGAAGTTCTACGGCTTCGACGGCGACAAGCCGTGGACGGCGCGCTGGGAGCAGTCGCGCGAGGCGAGCTACTCGGACCTCGACGTCACGCCCACGTCGCTCACCGTGACCACCTACACGACCGGGTCGCAGCGCGTCGTCGACCGGGTGACGCTGCAGCGCGAGGCCGCCGCAGGCCCCGCGCTCGATGTCGAGACGAGCACGCGCTGCCTCGCCGGCACCGCGTACGTCGCGGTCCGCGCGACGAACACCGGCGACGTCCCGGCCGACGTCGTGCTCGCGACGCCGTTCGGCACGCGGACGGTCGCGGCGGTCGCGCCGGGCAAGGCCGCCTACCAGTCGTTCTCGACGCGGTCGGCCGCGGTCGACGCCGGGTCGGTCTCCGTGACGGGCACCGTGCCCGACGGCGGGGCCTCCACCGTGCGGGACGTCGCCTACCCGGCGGTCGCCTGCGGCTGAGGCTGCGCCTCCGGGCTCGCGGTCTGAGGACGCTGCGGGCTCAGGCGGGGTCGTCGAGCGGCTGGACGACGACCCCGCCGAAGCGGGCCTCCTGGGCCCGGTGCTCGACGCCGCCGATCCACACGCGCCCGGCGAGGACGTCGGGCGAGGCGGGCGATCCGTCGTCGGCGTGGTGGGCGGTGTACCCGCCGAGGAGGCTCGCGTTCGAGAGCGAGACCGCGCGCCCGTCCGCGTCGGTGACGTCGAGCGCGCACCACGTGCACACGTGCCGCGGGTAGCGCGGGTTCTCGCGCAGGAGCGTCCCGCACACGGGGCAGTGCTGCGCGGGCCGCGGGTCGCCGTCGGGCAGGACGAGCCCGCCCGCGCGGACGAGCCCGCCCTGGGCGGTGCGGCGCGCGAGCGCGGTGAGCTCGCGCCGCGCGATCCCGGGCCAGCCGTGGACGGCGGCGGACCACTCCGGCGGCACGGCGCGCGCCCCGTACCGCGCGCCGAGCAGCGCACCGGCGATCGCCGCGACGGTGTCGGTGTCGCCGCCCACGGCCACGGCCGCCTGCAGTGCGGCGACGAGGTGGTCGCGGCCGGCGGACCTCGACCCCTCGGGCGCCGAGGTCGTCGCGATCGCGCGCCACGCCGCCTGGAACGCGGTCACGGTGAAGCCGTTCTGCCCCAGATCGGCCGCGGGCTGCGGCGCCTCCGCGTCCGCGATCCACCCCGACCAGCGAGCCGCCGCCTCGGGTTCCAGCAGGTCGAGCCCCGCGCGGACGTCGAGCCGCTGCGCGACGACCGCGACGCGCACCGCCTCCGACCACAGCACGCACGACTCGGCGGCGAGCGGGTCGGTGTGCGTGAGGCTCGCGACCGACCGGGCCGCGCGCGCCGTCGCGACCCGGTCGTCGAGCGCGACGAGACCGACGACGCCCGTGCGCATGAGCGCGCCGTTCCCGGCCGTGCGCCCGGTCGCCGCGTGCAGGGCCGCCGACGCCTCGCGCAGGCGGGTCGCCGCCGGTCCGCGCCGGCCGGCGGCGTCGCGCAGGACGGCCGCCGTCTGCGTCCCGACGTCCGACGCGCCACCCGTGCGCCACGCCTCGAAGCCCGCGCCCACGGCGTCGAGCGGGGTCGCGCCGAACGCGTCGGGGACGTCGGACAGGACGTCGTGCGCGGCGGTGACGCGCGCGACGCACACCGACATCTGCGTGTCGTCGCTCCACTCGCCCGGCTCGTACGGGCCCAACCCGCCCCCGCGCATCACCGCGATCTCGTCCCGCCGCCCGGGACCGGGCGGCTGCGCGAACTCGTACGGGACGCCGAGTGCGTCGCCCGCGGCCTGGGCGAGCAGCACGCCCGACGCGCGGTCGAGCAGGTGGTGGTCGAGCGGGTCGGGCGGCGCGGGGGCCCGCCGGGGAGACGTCGTCACGCGGCGATCGTGCCACGATGGCGCCATGACCACGACGCCCGACGACCTCGCCGCCCTCATCGCCTCCGTCGAGGAGGACGAGCGCGACCTCGTGCTGCGCACCTTCACGCACGACGACGCGTGGCGGCTCGGCTGCCTGCTCGTCGAGCTCGCCGACGAGCGCGACCTGCCCGTGACGATCGACGTCCGCAAGGGCCCGCAGCAGGTGTTCCATGCCGCGCGCGAGGGCACGACGGCGGACAACGACTCGTGGGTCCGGCGCAAGGTGCGCGTCGTCGAGCGCTTCGGGGCGTCGTCGTACCTCGTGGGCCTGCGCGCCCGCGCGCAGGGCACGACGTTCAACGACAAGCACCAGCTCCCGCTGCAGGAGTACGCCGCGCACGGCGGCGCGTTCCCCGTCCGGGTCGACGGCGTCGGGATCGTCGGCGTCGTCACCGTCTCCGGCCTCGCGCAGGGCGACGACCACGCACTCGTCACCGAGGCCCTGCGGTCGTTCCGCGGCGAGGCGACCGCGTCCTGACGCGTCGGCCCGTGGGGCGACCCGCCGGCGGCGACGCGTGCCGTCAGTCCCCGACGACCGGGACGTCCTCGAAGGTCGGCCACGTGGGCGCGACGTTGACGTAGAGGGACGCCACGGGCTCGACGGGGCGCGGCAGGTACACCTCGTAGCGCACGGTTCCGCCGACGCTCGTCTGCGCGGAGACCGGGTCGGTGTGGAGCTTCGCCGCGCCGCTGCCGCGCACGGGGGAGTACGACACGAGGGTGTACGGGTCGACGGCGGACGGGTGCAGCTCGCCGCGGCCCGTCATGTCGTAGACCCGGATGCGGTCCTCCTCGCCGTCCACGGGACCGAGCGGCGTGAGCTGGACGCGCAGGCGCATGACGGAGCCGCGCACGACGATCGGCTCGACCCCGACCCGGACCTCCTCCTCGCGGCCGTCGGCGTTCGGCACGAGGACGGTCTTCTCGACGGCGGGCTCGACGTCCTCGACCGGCTCGACGCGCGGCCGGTCGCCCGGCACGAACTCGGCGGTGACGGGATCGACGTCGTGCTCCTCGACCTCGATGCTGCGCTCGCCCGGCGTCGTGCCGGAGTAGCGGAGCTCGACGCGGCGGTTCTGGGCGCGGTCCTCGGCGACGTCGTCGCCGGACTCGGCGACCTTGAGCTGCGACTCGCCGTAGCCCTGTGCGTCGAACGTGACGTCGGGGCGCACGGCGGCCGCGGCGTCGGCGACGGCCTGGGCGCGGCGCTGGGAGAGGTCGAGGTTGTCGGCCTCCTCGCCCACGGAGTCCGTGTGGCCCGCGACGGTCGCGGTGACGCCGTCGGGCAGCTCCTCGGCGATCTCCTGCACGCGCTCGACCGCCGCCTGCGACAGGTCGGCGGAGCTCACGTCGAACAGCACGTCGGTCTCGAGCGTGACGACGACCTCGTCCTCCTCGACCTCGACGTACTCGAGCGACGTCACCGCGCCGGCGAGCTCGAACGTCGTCGCGACGCCCGGGTCGAGGCGCGTCGTCGCGCGGTCGAGGTCCTCGCGGCTCGGCTGGCCGCCGAGGTCGTCGAGCGTCAGCGGGTCGACGCCGGGCACGAACCCCTCCGGAGCCTCCTCGTCCGCGGTGGCGGCGGTGGCGGAGAGCAGCGACGCGGCGACGACGGCGCCGAGGCCCGCAGCGAGAACGCGCGTGCGGCGGGCGCGCCTCATTCCTCGGACTCCCACGTCACGGGCACGTCCTCGAGCGCGGGCCACGAGTCGTTGAGGCGCACGTCGACCGTCGCGGGGTCGCCCTCGGGTCGCGGGAACCACGCCTGGTAGAGCACGGGCCGGCCGTTGACGGTCTCGGCCTCGTGGGGGTCCGTCGAGAGCGTCGTGCCCGAGCTGGACACGATCTTGTACTCGGTGAGCGTGCCGACGTCGACGATCCGCGGGTCGTGGTCCCGGCCGAACATGTCGTAGACGGAGTACGACTCCGTCGGGTCGTCGCCCGCGAAGTGGGGCGTGAGGAGCACGCGGAGCTCGACCGTCGAGCCGTCGGCGGTGAGGGAGACGAGGCCGATCGTCACCTCGTCCTCCGCGGAGCCGGGCACGGGCTGGCGCGTCTCGAGGATCGGCTGGTACTCGGTCGCCCCGACGGCGACGGGCGTCGGGCCCTCCTCGGCGTCGCCCGTGCAGCCGGAGAGGGCGAGCGCCGACGCGGCCCCGAGCGCGACGACGAGGGCGCGCCCCGCGAGGGGGGAGCGGCGGGACGGGAAGAGGGGCGAGCGCGGACGCCGGAGGCTCGTCATAGCACGAGAGGCTATCCGACCGGCCGCCGCGCGGACCGCCGCGCGGGTGGGGAGCGGTCCCCATGCGCGGACGCACGAACGGGGCCGGCACCGTGAGGTGCCGGCCCCGTCGTCCGGTCGGGCAGGGGCGTGACCGACCGGGCCTGTGGGCCGGCGCGACGTCGCGCGTCGCGCCGGCGGTGCGGCGTCAGGCCGCGCGCGTGACCTCGATGCGCCGCGGGGTGCGCCCGGCGAACACGCCGGCGACGGTCACGGTGAGCACGCCCGCGTCGTACGACGCGCGGACGGCGTCGGCGTCCGCGGCCGTCGGGAGCGTGACGGTCCGGCGGAACTCGCCGAACCGCACCTCGCGGACGCGCCGCCCGGCGGGGGCGGCCGCCTGCTCCTCGCGAGCCTCGGGCTGCTCGCCCTCGGCCTCGCCGTCGGTCACGGCCTCGCCGTCGCTCACGGCCTCGGCCGCGGGTGCCTCGGTGATCCGCTGGTCGCGACGCTCACCGCGCACGACCAGGCGGCGCCCCTCGAGCTCGACGGTCACGTCGCGCTCGGGGTCGACGCCCGGCAGGTCGAAGCGGGCGACGAGGTCCTCGCCGTCGCGGTAGACGTCGGCCGCGGGGGCGAAGCCGGTCAGCGCGACGGGAGCGCCGGCGGGACGCGTCCACAGCTGGCGCACGACCCGCTCGGTGGGCAGCGGGCGGAACGGAGCCACGGTGTAGGTGCTGATCATGGTGTCCTCCAGGTCTGTCGTGCCGCGGCTGCCCGCGGCGTCCTGACCGGTCCAACCCTGAGCGGACCCCGCTCAGTCCCGGGTTCGCGGACGACGAAACCCGCCCGCCTCGACGGGTCAGCGCCGCGCCGCGCGGCGGGCCTTGCGCGCCGCCGCGGCGCGCTCCTCGGCCGCGTCGAGGCGCTCGTCGACGGCGTCCAGCGCCTCGCGCGCCGCGCTCTCGGCGTCGCGGGCCTCGGCCAGCCGTGCGCGCAGCGTGTCGCGCTCGTCGGCGAGCCGGGCGAGCTCGTCCTCGACGCGCCCCAGCTCGTCCTCCACCTGCCCGACCGCGTCGCCCGCCTCGCGCACGCGCGCGTCGGCGTCGTCGCGCTCGGCCTCCAGGCGGTCGACCTCCGCCGCGCTCTCCTCGACCTCGCGCTCCGCCGCCGCGACGGCCTCCTCGACCGCGTCGTCGTCCGCCGAGTCCCCGCCGGAGGACCTCTTCCCGCGGCGACCGCCGCCCTTGGGCTCGCTCGTCGCCGCGGCGTCCGCCGCACCGGTGCGTGCCCGCAGCTCGACGACGTCGGCCGGCTCGCCGCCCTCGTCGACGATGCCGAACCCGACGTGCTGCAGCGCCTGCGAGAGGCGACCCGCACGCACGAGCGCGCCCGCGTCGGCGTCCATGACGGCGGCGGTGAGCGTCTCGGCGACCCGGTCGAGCGCCGCCGCGGACACCGAGCGTCCCGCGACCTCGCCGGCGTCGCGCAGCTCGCCCACGACCCGCTCGACCCGCTCGCGCCGCAGCCGGTCCAGCGTGCGGATCCGTGTGCGGTCGCGGTCCTCCGTCGCGTCGCGCAGCTCGTCGCCGAGGCGCACGAGCGCCTCCACGTCCTCGGCCCGCTCGCGCGCGACCTGGTTGACGACCCACGCCGCGACCGTCGGCTTCGCGAGGCGCCCGACCCGCTCGGCACCCACCGCGTCGCCCGACGCCTTGATCCGCTTCGACGCGGCCGTGCGCGCGACGACGAACCGCTCGAGCGGCAGCGCGAAGAGCTCGTCGACGAGCGCGTCGACGTCGACCGCCTCGTCCGTGCCGGAGCCCCGGCTGCCGCGCGCGCTCATGACGCCCAGCGTCGCACCCCGGCGTCGGTCGTGCGCCCGGTCCCGCCCGTCCCGGCGGCGAGCAGCCCGGCGAACGCCGCCTCGGTGACGACGGGGATGCCGTACCGGCGGGCGGTGCGGGCCTTCGTCGAGAGCGAGTCGGGGTCCGCCGCGACGAGGAGCCGGGTGCGGCGCGTGACGTGGGGCCACGGGGACAGGCCCGCGGCCCGCGCGTCGGCCTCCCACGCCTCGCGCGTGCGCGTCATCGAGCCGGTGAGGACGACCTCGTCGCCCGGGGCGAGCGTGAACGCGGGCCGTGGCCCGACCCGCACGTCGTCCGCGAGGCGGTCGCCCAGCGCGGCCTCGACCGCGCCGGCGACGTCGTCGGCGTCGAGCCCGAGCTGCCCCGCCACCTCGTGCAGGGCCGGGTCGTCGCGCAGCGTGGCGCCGTCGTCGCGCGCGCCCGCGGCGGTCGTCCCGCCGAGCGCGTCGAGCTCGGCCCGGGCCAGGACGGCGAGGTAGTCGCGGTGCAGGGCCTCGACGGCCGCGCGGTCGAGCCCGGCGCGTCGGGCCTCGGCGAGCAGCGCCGCACGCTCGGTGTGCGAGACGTAGCGATCGAGCAGCGCCGCGTCGAGCAGGCGCAGGTACGTCTCCGCCGCGTCCGAGCCCGCGGTCGCCCCCGCCCCGGCGGGGTGGGTCGGTGCCTCGTCGAGCGCGGCGAGCCAGTGCCCGCGCGCGCGGCTCGCGCCGCGCAGCACCGGCTCCACGTCCGACGGCACGGGCGGCAGCGCCCAGCGCACGCCGTCCGCGGCGGCGCGCGCGACGCCCCAGCACTCGTCGTCGGCCGCGACGTCGAGGTAGTACCCGAGCAGCCCCGCGGTGGCGCGCGCGTCGCCCAGGGCCGAGTGGACGCCGTCGTGCACGACGCCGACGGCCGCGCAGCACGCGGCGAGCGCGCGCGAGCCCGTGAGGTAGCGGCCCGCGAGCTGCTGCGTGCACAGGCACGCGACGGGGTCGATCGCCGCGGCGATCCCCGCCCGCCCGATCTCGGCGCGCAGGAACCGCGTGTCGAACGCCGCGTTGTGCGCCACGAGCACGCGCCCGGCGAGCAGGTGCAGGAGCGCGGGCGCGACGCGGTCGAACGTGGGCGCGAGCGCGACGTCGGCCGCCGCGATGCCGTGCACGTGCTGCGGGCCCAGGTCGCGCTCCGGGTTGACCAGGGTGCACCACTCGTCCTCGACCCGGCCCGCGTCGTCGACGAGCACGACCGCGACCTCGGCCACGCGGTCGCCGAGCCGCGGGGAGAACCCGGTGGTCTCGAGGTCGACGACGGCGAATCCGGGCACGCGCACAGTCTGCCCGACGCCGCCCACGTCGGTCACCGAACGGCCCCGGGGGTTTCGCGTGCCGCGCCGTGGGCCTACGCTCGCGTGCACACGAGCCTCCGCAGCGTCGCGTCTCGTGTGCGACTCGGCCGGACCCCGACACGACCGGGGCCGGTCGGCGGGGGCCACTGTCGAGGAGGATGCGTGAGACCACGAACGATCGTCCCGTCCGCAGCAGCCGCGAGCCTCGTGCTCGCCGCACTGACCGCAGCACCCGTGGGGGCCGCCCCCGCCGGCGGCCTCCGCGCCGCCGCCGAGCCGCCGCCTCTCGAGGACCTCGTCACCGGCGACGCGGTCATGGACCGGCTCCAGGACTTCCAGGACATCGCGGACGCCAACGGCGGCAACCGTGCCATGCAGACCCCGGGCTACGAGGCGAGCGCCGTCTACGTCGAGGACACCCTGCGGGCCGCGGGCTACGAGCCCGAACGCCAGTACTTCACGTTCGACGACCTCGTCGTCGACGAGCTGTCCCTCACCGCCGCCGGCGTCGAGGTGACGTCGGACGTCTACCCGGCCGAGTACGCGCCCGACACCCCGGACGACGGCGTCACGGGCCCGATCGTGCAGCCCGCCGACGACCTCGTCCAGGGCTGCACCGCCGACACGTGGGACGGCGTCGCGGTCGAGGGCGCCGTCGCGCTCATCAGCCGCGGCACGTGCCCGTTCGCGGACAAGGCGCTGTACGCCGCCCAGGCCGGCGCGGCCGCCGTCATCCTGTACAACAACGCCGACGGCGCGCTCAACCCGACGCTCGGCGCCGAGAGCGACGAGTGGGTGCCGACGGTCGGCATCACGCAGGCCGCCGGCCAGGCGATCCTCGACGCGATCGCCGGCGGCGCGGACGCCGTGGCGACCTACGACCTGCAGACGCACGTCGAGGAGTTCGAGACGTTCAACGTGATCGCCCAGACGCCGGGCGGGCGCGACCACAACGTCGTCATGGTCGGCGCGCACCTCGACGGCGTCGAGGACGGGCCCGGCATCAACGACAACGGCTCCGGCTCCGCCGCGATCCTCGAGGTCGCGGTCCAGCTCGCCGCCGCGACCGACGGCGGCCAGGACGTCCAGAACGCGGTCCGGTTCGCGTGGTGGGGCGCGGAGGAGGTCGGGCTGCGCGGCTCGACGCACTACGTGGCCGACCTCGTCGAGAACGACCCCGCGGCGCTCGACGACATCGCGACCTACCTCAACTTCGACATGGTCGGCTCGCCGAACTACATCATCGGCGTGTACGACGCGAACGAGTCGACGTACCCGGCGCCCGTCGAGGTCCCGCCGGGCTCGGCCGAGACCGAGGCCGTCTTCACCGACTACTTCGACGGCATCGACCAGGCCTGGGTCGACACCGAGTTCTCGGGCCGCTCCGACTATCAGGCGTTCATCGAGAACGGCATCCCGGCGTCCGGCCTGTTCACCGGGGCGGACGGGTCGAAGACGGCCGAGGAGGTCGCGCTGTTCGGCGGCACCGAGGGCATCTTCTACGACCCGAACTACCACTCGCCGGCCGACACGATCGACAACGTCGACGCCACCGCGCTCGACATCATGTCGCGCGCCATCGGCCACGCGGTCGCGTCGCTGTCGGTCGACACGTTCGCGATCAACGGCGTGGGCAACCCGCGCGTCGACGGGATCGTGGCGGAGTCCCGGTGCCTCGCCGGGACGGCGTACGTCGCGGTCCGCGCCACCAACGGCGAGGACGAGGCCGTGTCGCTGCGGCTCGTCACGCCGTTCGGCCAGCGGGCGTTCGGGCAGGTCGCGCCCGACGCCAACGCGTACCAGTCGTTCAACACGCGGACGGCGTCGCTCGACGCCGGCACGGTGAGCGTCGTCGCACGGCTCGCCGGCGGCGGGGAGAACCACTCCCAGACGTACGACGCCGCGTACGAGGCGATCGACTGCGGCTGACCCGACCGCAGCACCACCGGCCGGGGCCGTCCTCCACCCGAGGGCGGCCCCGCGCCGTGCCCGCGTCGTGCCCGCGTCGTGCCCACGCCGTGCCCGCGCCGTGCCCCGCGGTGCCCACGCCGTGCCCGCGTCGTGCCACGCCCTGCCCACGGGCGGGTCGCCGGTCTACGCTGACCCGCGGCACCGCGCCGGGTGCCGCGACGCGAAGGGGTGCCGTGGCGAAGGAACCGTTCCTCACGACGACCGACGACGAGCCGGGCGACGGCCCGGACGTCCCCGGGCTGACGACGGGCGACGGGCGCGGCGCGCTCGCGCGGCTGCTCGGGGAGCGCCGCCTGCCGCGCGTCCCCTCGCTCCCGTCCGTCCCGCGCCCGACCCTCCCGCGCCCCTCGGTGTCCCTGCCCGGCCGCTGGTCACGCCGCGACGCCGCTGCGCCCGACGCCGCGTCCCCCTCGTCCGGGGAGGAGGACACCGCCCCCGCGCCGGACGCCCCGGGCGTGGACGTCCCCGGGGTGGACGTCTCGGGTGTGGACGCCGCCGGTGTGGACGCCGGTCTCGACGCGGCGCTGGAGGACGCTCTCGTCGAGGCGCTCGCGGACGAGGACGTCGACGACGCGCCCGACGGGGCCGAGCCCGAGGGCGGCGCGCTCGCCGAGGACCGTGCGTCGGACGGCGACGGAGAGCGCGCCGGGGACGAGGAGAGCGGCGACGACCCGGACGATCTCGTCACGGAGTGGGTCCGGCGCGCGATCGACGCGTACCCGCGGCCGTCGTACCCGCTCGAGCGCGAGTGGGACGTCTCGGTGCAGGGCGTCGTGCGCCTCGTGCCGTTCGTGCCGCGGTTCGCGACCGCGCCGCTCGCGCTCCTCGACCGGTTCGGTGCCCTGACGATCGGCCCCCGGCGCGTGGGCCTCGACGGCAAGGACGTGGACTGGGAGCGCGTGGTCGAGGTCCGCACCGCGCCCGCGTGGACGTGCCTGTCGGCGGAGGCCCTCGAGGCGAACCTCGCCGAGCTCGTCGTCGCGCTGCCTCCGGTTCCGGGCCGGGCGTGGGTGCTGCGCCGGATCAGCGAGCTCCTGCTGTCCCTCTACCTCGCCGTGATGCCGCCGGACGACGACGGCACCGACGTCCTCGCCGACGCCCATGCCCTGCTCGGCGCCGACGACGGCGGGACTGGTAGGAAGGACCCGATGTTCGACCGGGTCGTCACGCACGTCGTCTACCGTCGGCGGTTCGGCACCGGCGAGGCGCAGGCGAGCGCGACGTCGGTACTCCTGCAGCTCGCGCTGCGCGGCGCCACGGACGTCGTGGTACGCACGGCCGAGGAGCGCGGGGTCGACGTGGTGCACGTGCGCGCCGAGGACACGAGCGTCGGGTCGGTCGTCGCGCGCGCCGCGACGTGGCGGCGCACCGCGCTCGACCTGCGCGAGCGCGTGGACCGCCGCGTCCGCCGGAGGTGAGCGTCAGCGCTCGAGCGCCTCGAGGATCGGGGTGTCGCCGCCCGTGAACCGGATGAAGCGGCCGACCGTCGCGGGCGTGCGCAGCGTCTGGGCGACGACCATCGCGACGTCCGCGCGCGAGACCCGGGACGCCGCGCCGCTCGGCACGTCCTCCGCGCCGTCGAGGCCGTCGGGCCCGTCGCCCACGACGCGGATCGCGCCCGTCGGGTCGTCGTCGGTGAGCGTGCCCGGGCCGAGGACGGTCCAGTCGAGGCCGGTGCCCCGGAGGTGGTCGTCGGCCGCGAGCTTCGCGTCCGCGTAGGCGAAGAAGCTTGAGTCGGGGTCGACGCCGTGGTCCGGCACCGACCCGATCCACGACACCATGACGTACCGGCCGACGCCGGCCGCGGCGGCGGCGTCCATCGACCGTCCGGCGGCGTCGCGGTCCACGGCGTACGTGCGGTCGCGGTCGCCGCCCCCGGCACCGGCGGACCACACGACGGCGTCGAAGCCGTCGAGCGCGGCGGCGATCTCCTCGGTCTCGGCGTGCTCGACGTCGAGGAGGAGGGGCTCGCCCCCGAGGCGGCGGACGAGGGGGAGCTGCTCGTCGGCGCGGACGATCCCGGACACGGACGCGCCGTGGCCGACGAGGATCGGGACGAGCAGGCGCCCCACCTTCCCGTGGGCTCCGACGAGGGCGATCTTCATGCGGCGTGCTCCTGTCTGCGGGCGCGGTGAGGTTCCCACCGTGCGCCGTCGCGGCCTGTGCCGCCACCCGGAAGGGTCAGGGGCACTGCCGGGCGTTGGGCGCCGCCCCGAGCCGGACCGTCTCCGAGGCCCGGACGAGGTCACCGCCCACGGGCTCCTGGGCGCACACGGTCCAGCCGTTCGACGCGCCCGGGAGCGCGCCCGCCCCCGGGTTGCGCGCGTCCACCACGACGACCGTCACGGCGCCGCGCTGCTCCAGGTCGGCGCGCGCCTGCTTGAGCTTGGCCTCGACGAGGTTCGGCATGGAGAACGCGTGCTCGATCTCGACGGAGACCTCGACGCCGTCGGAGCCGCCGGGCGGGAGCGGCGCGCCGGGCTCGGCGGGCGGCTGCGCGGTCGGGTCGGCCGTCGGACCGGCGGTCGGGCCGTCGGTCGGTGCGGTCGTGGGGGATGCGTCCGGGGTCCCGGGGCCACCGGGCAGCGCCTCGGCGCGGCACCCCGCGAGGGCGGCCGCGGCCACCACGGCGAGCACCGCGACGCGGGCGCGACGCGGCACGGCCAGGGCGCGGGGTCGCGCGTCGTCGTGCCGTGCGCCGCGCGCGGCCTCGTCCTTCGTGGTGCCCGTCGTCGTCGACGACGCACCCGTTCGTCCTGCCACCACTCGTGCCCCCGATTGCCCCTGCGAACCGCTTGATCCCTTCGAGGGTACGGGACGACCCTGCGAGGCGCTGCCGGGCGGCGGGTGATCTCAGCGGGACCGGGGCGTGCGCTTCGGCGGTCGCACGGTGGGGACGTCACCCACGATGGGGATGGGGCGCCGGTGGAACGGGAACCCGTACCGCGTGACGAGGCCGGCGAGCGTGGTCATGCGGTTGCGCGGTCCGATGAGCCCCATGATGTGGACGAACAGCCACGCGAGCCACGCGACGCCGCGCGTGAGGCGGATCTTCCCGACGACCTCCGCGACCGCGGCGCGCCGCCCGATCACGGCCATCGTGCCCTTGTCGAAGTACCGCAGGGGCTGCGTCGGGCGGCCCGCGACGAGCGCGACGACGTTCCTCGCGACCTGCTCCCCGGACTGGATCGCGGGCTGCGCGAGCTGGGGGAGCCCGGCGGGGGAGATCGCGATGTCGCCCGCGGCGAAGACGCCGGGCAGACCCTCGACCTGGAGGTCGTCACCGACGACGACGCGCCCGCCCTCGCCGCGCGGCAGGCCCCAGTCGTCGACCTCCTCGTGCGGGTGGACGCCCGCCGACCACACGGTGAGGTCGGAGCGGATGCGCGTGCCGTCGGTGAGCACGACGGCGTCCGGCAGCACCTCGGCGACCCCGGCGCCCAGGTGCAGGTCCACGCCGCGCCGGCGCAGCTCGTCGGCCGCGTACGTGCGCAGCCGCGGGTCGAACGACTTGAGGACCTCGTTGCCGCGCTGGACGATCTTCACCTCGAACGCGTCGCCGTGGATCTCCGGGTAGGCGGGCCGCAGCCCGGCGGTGCGCAGCTCCGCGAGCGCCCCGGCGACCTCGACGCCCGTCGCGCCGCCGCCCACGACCACGACGCGCAGGCCGTCGTCCGTGCGCGGGCTCGCGGCGGCCTTCTCGAGGCGGATGAAGAGCGTGTCGCGGATCTTCATCGCCTGCGACCGCGAGTACATGGGGAACGAGTTCTCCTTGGCGCCGGGCGTGCCGAAGAAGTTCGCCGTCACCCCGTTCGCGACGACGAGGTAGTCGTAGTCGACCCACTCGTCGTTGAGCAGGCGGATGCGCCGGTTCTCGTGGTCGATGCCCACGAGGTGCTCGTGCACGACCCGCACGTTCTTCTGCTTGAGCCGCAGCCCGCGCAGGAAGTACGTGACGTCGCCGGGGTTCAGGCCGCCTGTCGCGACCTGGTAGAGCAGCGGCTGGAACGTGTTGTAGACACGGCGGTCGACGAGCGTCACCCGCACGCGCGCCTTCGCGAGGCCCTTGACGACGGCGAGCCCGGCGAACCCGGCACCGACCACCACGACGTGCGGGACGGGGCTGGTGGCTGCCGGTCCTGGCGCAGCGGTCACGGGCTCGGGCACGGGGCCTCCTCAGGGCGACGGGGTGGGAGAGCGCCGGTGCCCGCCCGCCTGCGTCGCGGGCGTCGCCGACGACGTCAGCCAGGTTACGGCGAACCGCGACCGCCCGCCGAACAGGCGCTTGTGGCGCGTCGAGCATGCGGTCGGGGCGCATCCAGGTCGACGGATGCTCCCTGACCGCATGTTCGGCCTGGGGGCGGAGGTGGTCAGGCGCCGTGGCGCTCGACGTCGTCGCGACCCAGGAGGTCCTCACGGACGACGCGGCGCAGGACCTTGCCGATCTGCGAGCGCGGCAGCTCCGGCACGACGGCGAGCGTGCGGGGCAGCGCGTAGCGCGCGAGACGCTGCTCGCCCCACTCGCGGACCGCGGCGAGGTCGACGCGCGGTGGGGAGCCTGCGCCGTCGGCGTCGTCGAGCACGACGACCGCGGCGACGTGCTCGTCCGAGCCGGAGCCCGGCACGCCCACGACGGCGACGTCCCGGACGCCGGGCATGTCGCGCAGGTGGTCCTCGACCTGCGACGGGTACACCTTGAACCCGCCGGTGACGATCATCTCCTTGATGCGGTCCACGAGCGTGACCAGGCCCGCGTCGGGGCCGTCGAGGGGGACGCGCACGACGTCGCCCGTGCGCAGCCACCCGCCGTCGAGGAGCTGCTGGGCCGTCTCCTCCGGCCGGTTCCAGTACCCCCGGAACACCTGCGGCCCGCGCACGAGCAGCTCGCCGCGCACCGTGCGCGGCGCGGACGGGTCGTCGGACGGCTCGGGCTCGGCGTCGCGGAGCTCGCCCGCGTCGAGCGCGTCGGCGTCGACCACGCGGATCTCGGTGCTGGGGAACGGGAGCCCGAGCGTCCCGGGGCGGCGGTCGTCCGAGACGGGGTTGCCGAGCGAGACGGGCGACGTCTCGGTCATGCCGTAGCCCTCGATGAGCAGGCCGCCCGTCGTGTCCTCCCAGCGCTGCGCCGTCTCTGCCGTGATCGGCATGGCGCCCGCGAACGCGAGCCGGATCGACGTGAGGTCGCCGCCCGCGCCCGGGGCGTCGGCCGCGGCGCCGACGATGCGGTCGAAGATGGGCGCGACGCCGGGCAGGAACGTCGCGGGGCGGCGCGCCTGGGCGGCGACGAACGCCTTCGGGTCGAACTTCGGGAACGCGACGAGCGTCGCGCCGATGCGCGCGGGCAGCGTGAGGCAGAACGTCAGGCCGAACGCGTGGAAGAACGGCAGCACGCCGTAGACGGTCTCGGCGCCCTCCGCGAAGGACGCCCACGCCTGCCCCTGCACGACGTTCGCGACGAGGTTGCGGTGCGTGAGGACCGCGCCCTTGGGCGTGCCCGTGGTGCCGCCCGTGTACTGCAGGAGCGCGACGTCGTCGGCCGCGGGGTGGGGCAGCGACGGCGGCAGCGCCCGTGCGCGGCGCACGAGGTCGTGCCAGTCGGGGACGCCCGCGGGCACGGGGCCGCGCAGCGCGTCGCGCTGGGCCCGGGCGCGCGCCACGGGCAGGCGCAGCGCGAGCCGGCTGCCGCGCGGCAGGTCGCGCGCGACGTCGAGCGCGACGACGGCCCGCAGCCCGGTCGCCTCGGCGCGCGCCCCGAGGACGGCGGGGACGGCCTTGGTCCACACGACCGCGACGCTCGCCCCCGAGTCGGCCAGCTGGTGCGCGAGCTCGCCGGTCGTGTACGTGGGGTTGTGCTCGACGACGACCGCACCGAGGCGCTCCACCGCGTAGAACGCGACGACGTGCGACGTGCAGTTGGGCAGCACGAGGGCGACGCGGTCGCCCCGGCGCACGCCGAGGTCGTGCAGGGCGCTCGCGGCGCGCTCGACCTGCGCCACGAGGCGTGCGTACGTGGTGGTCGCGCCGAAGAAGTCGACCGCGACGCGGTCGGGCCAGCGCTCGGCAGCGCGGTACAGGGCGGCGGTGACCGGCTCGTCGGGCACCGTGACGTCCGTCGGGACGCCCGGGCTGTAGCGGTCGGTCCACGGCCTCGACGCCAGAGTGTTCACTACGCCACCGTAACCTACGGTTGCGTAGGTTTCATGGCGAGGCGGTGCACGACGTCGGTCAGGTCAGGCCGGGTGCCAGCGCGCTCCCCAGCGCCGCGTGAGGCGCCCGCCCGAGGTCGCGGCGTGCTTCCGCACGCCCGCCTCGACCGCGTCGGCGACACGGTGGGCGTCCGCGTCGGTGTCGGCGAGGAAGCGGACGGTGACGCGGGCCTCGCCGCGCACGACGCCGACGTCGTACGCCTCGACCGTGGTCAGGGCGCGCGCCGCGGCGGCCGCCGCGGGGAGCACGGCCTCCGGGTCGGCGCCCGGGCGCAGCAGGCCGACGGCGAGCGTCACGCGGTACGACGGCACGGCTCAGGCGAGCTCGGGCAGCGCCGACGCGGCGCACGGGTCGAGGTCCACGGGGCCGGACATGTCGAGGCGCACCACGTCGCCGTCGGCCGTGACGCGCACCTCCCACCCCGCGGCGTCCACGGCGGTGACGGACGCCGTCCCGCCGTGCTCGGCCTCCTCGACGCCGGAGGGCTTGCCGAACCCGTGCTCGTCGAGCACCGGCGCGAGCGCGTCGGGGACGTCCGCCAGCAGGTCGTAGCCCTCGCCGCCCGCACGGGTCGTGGACGCGTCGGGCAGGAAGACGACGCAGCGGCCGTCGTCCTGCGCGGTCGCGGACGCGTCGTCGTCCTGCGCCCAGCCGTCGGCCCCGACGACCTGCTGGACCGCGGCGAGGACGTCCTGGCGCGCGACCTCGTAGGCGGGCACGTCGCCGGCCGCGGGCGGCGCCTCCTGCGGGCCGGACGAGCCGCACGCGGCGAGCGGCGCGAGGGCCCCGAGCGTGAGGGCTGCGGCGGCGAGCCGACGGGCGGGCCGAAGGCCCCGTTCGCGTCCGCTGGTGCGCTCCGTCATGGTCCCCCCTCGGTCGGCGCGTCGTCCGCGGGGGACGCTACCAGCGCGGCCCGCGCGGCGGATGGGGAGCCCGCCCCATCGACCGCGGCCCGCGGGCGGGCGTACGTTCTCGGCGACCTGCCGGCGAGGGGGAGACGATGAGCGGGATGTACGGGGCGGACGTCGCGGAGCTGCGGCGTCTGGGTCAGCGGCTGGCCGAGGCCGCGGACAGGCTGACGGCGCTGCGGGGCGAGCTCGACGCCCTCGTGACGTCGAGCCCGTGGGAGGGACCCGACGGCGACGAGCTGCGCGGCACGTGGTCGACCTCGCACGGCCCGGCGGTCGCCGCGGTCGGCGCGGTGCTCGGCGAGGCGGCGACCGCCGTCGTGCGCCAGGCGGACCAGCAGGAGAGCGCGAGCACCGACGGCGCCGGCGGGCCGGGCGGCGGGGACCGCGGGACGCCGGGCGGTGGGGACCGCGGGACGCCGGGCGACGGCGACCGCCCGGGCGACCCCGACCTCACCGACGACCTCGGCGACTACGAGGACGTCCCGCCGATCGACCTCGAGAACGAGGACTTCTCGATCGACGACATCAACCAGGGGCAGGTCGGCGACTGCTGGTTCCTCGCCGGCCTCGGGGCCGTCGCCACGACGGACCCCGAGTTCCTGCGCGAGCACATCCGGCTCAACGACGACGGCACCTACACCGTGACGATGTACTCCGACGGGAAGCCGGTCGAGATCGTCGTCGAGCCGACGGCCCCCGAGAACGGCGTGGGCGGTCAGAACGGCGAGCCGAACTGGGTGTCGATCTACGAGAAGGCGGCCGCCGAGTACTTCGGGGGCGACTACGAGGACATCGACGGCGGGCACTCCGACGTCGCGTTCGAGGCGATCACGGGCCGCCCGGCCGAGCGCTCGGGGGAGCTGAGCCTCTCGGACATCCAGGACCGGCTGAAGGACGGGCCCGTCGCCGTCGGCACCGAGGACGACGACGCGTTCTGGTGGTGGGAGGACGAGGTCGACGACAGCCGCATCGTCCCCAACCACGCGTACGTCGTGACGGAGGTCAAGGAGGTGGACGGCGAGCTGAAGATCCACATCGTCAACCCGTGGGGCCCTGGCGGCGGCATGCTGGACGGTGAGCACAAGGTCGGCGACCTGTGGCTCACCGAGCAGGAGTACAAGGACAACTTCGACTCGGTCTACTCGGGAGGTCGACCATGACGGACCAGGACGACGTGCGCCGGGCGCGCGTCCCGCAGGGGGCTCAGGCCGAGTTCGCCGACGTGCGCGTCGGGGTGATGCGCGTCGGGGTCGGCGCGGGGCGCGCGCTCGCCCAGCTCGCGGTCCGGTCGCCGCGCGGCGAGGACGTGCTGCGCGCCGACCTCGGCGACGTCATCGACCTGCACGGTGCGGGCATGCTCCACGTGGACGACGTCGAGGGCGAGCCGGGCACGTCGAGCGGGGCGGTGACGTTCACGTTCACCCCGGCGTGACGGACAGGACGGCGACGAGGAAGTCGGCGTCGTCCGACCACGGGCGCAGGTCCCACGTCGAGAGGGCGACGTCGAGGCGCAGGCCCGCCTCCGCGGCGTCGGCGAGGAACCGCTCCGGCGCGTAGCCGCGGCCGGTGCCGAAGCCGACGACGGCGCGCCCGTCCGGCGCGAGGTGCGCGCGGAAGCGCCGCAGGACCTCGACCTCGGTGCCCTCCGCGAGGAAGGTCATGACCTGCCCTGCGCACACGATCGCGTCGAACGGCTCGGTGACGCCCTCGGCGGGCAGGTCGAGCTCGGCGAGGTCGCCCACGCGCCAGTCGGGCCCCGGGTGGTCGGTGCGCGCCGCTTCGACGAGCACCGGGTCGACGTCGACCCCGACGACCACGTGACCGCGCGCGTGCAGCTCCGCGCCGACGCGGCCCGGGCCGCAGCCCGCGTCGAGCACGCGCGACCCCCGCGGCAGCATCGCGTCGACGAAGCGCGCCTCGCCCGCGAGATCGGCGCCCTGCGCCGCCATCGTGCGGAAGCGCTCGACGTACCAGGTGGAGTGCGACGGGTCGGCGGCGGTCCGCAGCTCCCAGCGCGAGGGTCGGGTGGCGCTCATGCGGTCGACGCTACCTCGCCGCGGACGGGGTCCGGCGAGCCCCGGACGGGAGCGCGGTGTGCGCCGGGGTGGAAGAGTCGGACCGTGCGCACCCCGGCCGGCCCTCCCACGGTCCACCTCGGCGTCGACCTCGGCACGAGCGGTCTCAAGCTCGTGCTGCTCGCGCGCGACGGCACGGTCGTCGCGGAGTCCGAGGCGTCGTACGACGTCGCGCACCCGCGCCCGGGGTGGTCGCAGACGGACCCGGCGACGTGGACCGGCGCGCTCGCGCGGGCGCTCGACGACCTCGCTGCACGGGCGGGGGACGGCGTCGTGGTGCGTTCGGTGGGGGTCGCGGGGCAGATGCACGCGGCGGTGCTCGCCGACGCCGCGGGGCGGCCGCTCGCGCCCGCGGTGCTGTGGACGGACGCCCGTGCGGCCGACCGGCTCGACCGGTGGCGTGCCCTGCCCGAGCCGGTGCGGGCGCGGCTCGCGAACCCGCTCGTGCCGGGGATGACCGGCCCGGTACTCGACTGGTTCGCGGCGCACGACCCCGCGCTGTGCGACCGCGCGGCGCACGTGCTCCTGCCGAAGGACGTGGTGCGGGCGTGGCTCGTCGACGACGCCGCGCTGCCCGCAGGCACGACGGACCGCTCGGACGCCGCGGGCACGCTTCTGTGGGACGTGACCCGCGACGCGTGGGCGGACGACGTCGTCGCGCACCTCGACCTCCCGGGCCGGCTCCTGCCCGGGGTCGCGCCGTCCGACGCGGTCGCGGGCACGACGTCACGCCTCGCGCGGTGGTTCCCCGCGAGCGGCACCGCGGTGCCCGTGGTCGTGGGCGGCGGCGACACCCCGGTCGCGCGCCTCGCCGTCGGGGCGCCGGGCCTGCACGTGAACCTCGGGACAGGGGCGCAGGCGATGGCCGCGCTCGACCGTCCGGCGCCCGTCGCCGACGCCGTGGTCCACACGTTCGCCGACACCGGCGCGGGGGAGGACGCGGGTTGGTACCGCCTCGCCGCGGTGCAGAACGCCGGGCTCGCGCTCGACTGGGCGCTGCGCGTGCTCGGCCTGTCGTGGGAGGACGCCGTCGCACTCGCGCGCAGCGCTCCCGCGGGTGCTGGCGGCGTCACGTTCCTGCCGTTCCTCACGGGCGAGCGCGGCGGCGTCGCCGGCCCGGGCGCGCGCGGCGCGTGGACGGGCCTGGGGGAGTCCACCGGCCGCGCCGAGCTCGTGCGCGCCGCCGTCGAGGGCATGGTGTTCGCCGTCGCCGCGGCCGTCGACCTCCTCGACGCGCCGGGCACCGACCCGTCGACCGGACCGGTCGGCCCCGCGTCGGCGGGCACGAGGTCGCCGGACCGGGACGCGGAGGTCGTCGTCACCGGCGGCGGGACGCGCGAGCCGCTGGTGCGCGAGCTGCTCGCCGACGCGCTCGGCCGTCCCGTGCGGCGCGTCGGGCTCCGCAGCGCGACGGCGGTCGGCGCGGCGCTCCTCGCGGCGCGCGGCACGGGCGACCCGGTCGAGCCCGCGACGACCACCGCCGCCCCGGACCTCCCGACCCCGGCCCGGCCCGACGTCGTCGAGCACCTTGCCGCCTGGCGCGCCACCGCCGCGGCCCTCGCCTGACGCGCCCGACCCGGACTCCGCCCGCCCGGACCGACCCCCGCACCGGGGGAGCACGACGACGAGGCCGCACGTCGCCTGCGTCAGGTGACGAGCGGGAGCGGCGGGGCTGGGGGAGCGCGACACCGGGCTCCTACGGCAGGTGACGTCACCACGAGCGGGGCGCGCAGAGGAGGAGGGCGTGGGTCGTGGCGGGTCTGGCGGGAGGCCGCGAGGAACGAGCGGCCGGATGGAAGACCCGCGCCCTCCTCCTCGGAGCGCCCCGCCGACGCGACCCACGCGCGCGCCCCTCGGAGCGACCCGCGAACGCGTTTCCCCTGTGCTCGAACCCCGCGCGCTGC
Source organism: Cellulosimicrobium composti (assembly GCF_010287905.1). NCBI lineage: Bacteria > Bacillati > Actinomycetota > Actinomycetes > Micrococcales > Promicromonosporaceae > Cellulosimicrobium > Cellulosimicrobium composti. The sequence continues at coordinate 26,020 of NZ_JAAFAN010000012.1, read as the reverse complement.
GAGAATCGAGGGATGTCGCCTGCCGCCCCCACCGTCGCGTCCCCCTCCGCCGGCACCGAGCCCGTGACCGACCTCGCCTCGAGCGCCCCGACCGGCGAGGTGCTGGCGGTGTGCCGCGTGCACGCGCTCCTGCCCGACGCGGGCCCCGCCGGCGTCACGGCGATCGACAAGCGCCCGGTGTCGGGGCCGGTGAAGGTGCGTCGGCTCGGCCTGTACGCGGACCTCCAGGCGGACCGCGCGAACCACGGCGGGCCGGAGCAGGCCGTGTACGCGTACGGGCAGGACGACACGGACTGGTGGGTCGGTCAGCTGGAGCGCGAGATCCCGCCGGGTCTGTTCGGGGAGAACCTGCGGGTGCGGGGCATCCCGGTGAGCGACGCGGTCGTGGGCGAGCGCTGGTCCGTCGGGTCGGCGCTGCTGGAGGTGACGCAGCCGCGCACGCCGTGCTCGACGTTCGCGCGTCGCCTCGGGGAGGAGCGCTGGGTCAAGCGGTTCACGGTCGCGAACCGCACGGGCGCGTACCTGCGGGTCGTGCGGGGCGGCGAGCTGCAGGCGGGCGACGCGGTGACGGTCTGCTACCGGCCGGAGCACGGGGTGACGCTCGCCGCGTGGTTCGGCGCGTGGACCGGGCGCGGCGCGGACCCCGAGCACGCGGCGTCGCTCGCGCGTCGGCTCCTGGCGGCGCACCTGGAGGGTGACGTCACGCTGAGCGACGAGATGCGGGCGCGTGCGGAGATCGCGGCGGGGCGGCGCGTCGAGGACTGAGCGTCACCGCTCCGCGCGCGGGATGCGGGGTGCGCGGCGCCCGCGGGGCGGCTCGTTGGGCGGCCACTCGCCGTCGTCGGAGCCGTCGTCGGCGGAGAACAGGAGGTCGTGCAGGCGGACCTGCACGTTCTCGACGTCGGGCACGTCGTGGAGGTCGAGGCCGGGCTTGTCGGTCGCGTCGGAGATCACGAGCGTCCCGCACCCGAAGATCCGGTCGATGGGGCCCTTCTCGTAGTTGACGTCGTTGATCCGGTAGAGCGGGATGTCGCGGCCGGTGCGCGTGATGATCCCGGAGCGCATCGCGATCCGCTTGGTGGTGACGGTGTACTCGGTGGTGCGCCAGCGCAGCCACGGCACGAACACCCAGATGATCGCGGCGACGAGCGCGACGCCCGCGACGGCCCAGCGGGCGACGTCGTTCGGGACGAGCACGAGCGTCACCACGACGGCGGCGACGAGCACGACCAGGAGCACGAACGGCCAGAACAGCGCCTTCGCGTGCTCCTTGAGCTCCATGACGACGTGCTCGCCCTCGGTGAGGTGCTTCTCGCTCAGTCCCATGAGCGTCATCGTGCCACCTCGCGCCCTGCCGGGGCAGGGGCGTCCGGGCCGGTCAGCCCTGCGCGGAGAGGTTCCAGCCCTCGATCGTGCGCAGCCCGTGCCCGTAGCCGAGCAGGCAGATCGCGGCGGTGCCGAGCTCGAGCCGTGCCCCCAGGCCGGGGTCGACGCCGAGCCACACGGTCGTGAGCACGCGCAGCAGGTGGCCGTGGGCGAACAGCACGACGTCCTCGCCGCCCTGGAGGGTCGGCTCGACGCGCCCGACCACGCGCCCGGCGCGCTCGGCGACGTCGGCGAGCTCTTCGCCCCGGTGCCCGTTCGCCGCGGCGAGGACGTTGACGCCGTCGCGGAAGATGAGCCAGTCGCGCCCGATCTGCTCGCTCACGGCCACCGCGGTCTGGCCGTCGACCGGCCCGTAGTCCCACTCGGCGAGGTCGTCGTCGGTCGCCGCGTCGGGGAAGCCGGCGAGGTCGGCGGTGCGGCGGGCGCGCTGGCGCGGGCTCGAGAGCACGACGGCGGGGCGCCGCCCTCGGCGGTCGGCCCACCGCTGGAGCCACACGCCGGCGGCCACGGCCTGCTGCTCGCCCGCGACCGTCAGCGGGATGTCGGAGCGTCCGGTGTGGCGCCCGCTCGCGCTCCACTCGGTCTCGCCGTGGCGCACGAGGACGAGCTGCGGGTCGGGTGCGGTGTCGTTCGCGCTCACGGGGTCGCCTTCCTCCGGGGTCCTCCAGCAGGATGACCCGGCGGCGCGGCGTGCGCGCGCCGGGGCGTCAGCCCACCATGCCGTCGGCGCCGTTGACGACGAGGAACGCGACGAGCGCTCCGAGCAGCACGACGGCGACGCCGGTCGCGACGAGCAGGACGGTACGGGGGCGGACGCGCACGAGGTCTCCCGGGGAGAGGGGATGGGCCCTCCATCGTCTCGCACGGCCGTGGGTGGCGGGGGCTAGCGTCGGCGGGAACACCCGACGAGCACGAACCGACGAGCACGGCGGCGACGACGCCGCGGGCAGGGAGGCCGAGATGGTGCACGTGGCGGAGGACGGCACGATCGCGTACGGGAGCCCCGACTTCGACTGGTCGATCCTCACGGTGCCGACGGCGCTCGCCGTCGTGCGCGGACAGCTCGGCTTCTCGTGGCTGGAGGTCTCGGACCGGCTGGCGACGCTGACCCAGGCGGAGCTCGAGTGGGAGCCCGGCCCGGACGCGCTGCGGGTCGTACGGCGGGGGACCGAGCGCGCGCCGCGCACGCTGGGCGTGGGCGAGTGGGTCATGGAGTGGCCCGAGGGTCCGGACTCGCCGCAGCCGCGCACGATCGCCTGGCTCGTCGCGCACCTCACGGAGGTGTTCTTCGAGCGGTGGGAGTGGACGTTCGGCCCGCACGAGCGCCGTCGCGACGCGGTGGTCTTCTCGGGCGAGGTCGGCGCCGCGGTCGCGGGGCTGCGGCACGAGGTGGACCGCTGGCGGGCGGGGGTGGACGCGCTGCCCGAGGAGGCGGCGTTCGCCGTGGGGCTCAGCCAGGCCACGGAGATCGACGCGCAGGCGCCGTTCGTGCACCTCGTGGCGCACCTGAACCGTGAGCTCGTCCACCACGGCGCGGAGATCATGGTCCTGCAGGACCTCCACCGTGCGGCGCACGTCACGCGGTGAGCCGGGCCCTGCGGGGAATCGTGCGGTCCACCAGATGGTTGAACGGTCACATGACCACGAACAGCCCTGCCGCGACGGATGCGGCGGCCCCCACCGTGAAGATCGACATCTGGTCCGACGTCGCGTGCCCCTGGTGCTACGTCGGCAAGCGACGTCTCGAGACGGCGCTCGGCCGCCTCGCGGAGTCCGGTGACGGCCCGCAGGTCGAGATCGAGTACCACTCGTTCGAGCTCGCGCCCGACACCCCGGTCGACTTCGACGGCACCGAGGTGGACTTCCTCGCGGGCCACAAGGGCATGCCGCGCGCGCAGGTCGAGCAGATGCTCGCCCAGATGACGCAGCTCGCCGCGGCGGAGGGGCTGTCGTACGACTTCGACGCCCTGCAGCACACCAAGACGCTCACGGCGCACGAGCTCCTGCACCACGCGAAGGCGCACGGCAAGCAGCTCGAGATGAAGGAGCGGCTTCTCAAGGCGTACTTCGAGGAGGGCCGCCACGTGGGCCGCGTCGAGGAGCTCGCCGACCTCGCGGCGGAGGTCGGGCTCGACCGTGCCGAGGTCCTCGCGGCGCTCGAGGACGGCCGGTACGCCGACGACGTGCAGGCCGACATCGACCAGGCGCGTGCGTACGGGATCAACGGGGTGCCGTTCTTCGTCGTCGACGGGCGGTACGGGGTCTCGGGGGCGCAGGACCCGGCCGTGTTCGTGCAGGTCCTGCGGCAGGCCGCGACGGAGCGTGACGCGGCCTGATCGCTCGCGCTCGACCCGAGGTGCGCCGGAGCGACGCATCTCACACACGGTGCGGTGGACCTGCGACTCGGTATCACCCAGACTGGTCGCAAGCCCGCACCGACGCCGGCTCCACACGTGCACCGGCGCCCGTGAATCCCACGAGGAGGCCTCAGATGACGGACACCACGACGAACCTCTACCACTCCATCGCGAACCCGCGTCGCACCACGCTCATGACCGTGAGCGCGGCCGACGCGGCGGCCCCGCACCGCGAGCCCGCACCGTCGCTCACGCTCATGGGCGCGGACGACGCCGCGGTCTGCGCGGACGGGGCGTGCGCCCTGCCCGAGTGACCGCTCGCCGGACGAACGCAGGAGCCGTCGGACCGCCCGGTCCGGCGGCTCCTGCGCGTCTGCTCCCGGGACGGTGCCGTCAGTTGCGGCGGTGGTCCTGGATCGAGAGGCGGGGGCCGCGGCGCGGGGCGCGCGCCCGGCCCGAGACCTCCAGCAGTCGCACCACGCGGTAGCGGTGCGGCGCGTAGGGCGCCAGCAGCTCGAGCATGCGCTCGTCGTCCACGCGCTCGCCGACGAGCGCCCAGCCGACGGCCTTGGCGAGGTGGAAGTCGCCCACGGAGACGGCGTCGGCGTCGCCCAGCGCGCGCTGCGCGACCTCCGCCGCGGTCCACACCCCGACGCCGGGCACGACGCGCAGCCGCGCGTGCGCGGCCTCCGCGCCCGCGGCGTCGAGGACCGCCCCGCACTCCTCGAGGCGCCGGGCCACCCGTGCCGCGGCGACCACGGTCCGCGCGCGTCCCGGGTCGACGTTCGCCCGGTGCCAGTCCCACGTCGGCACGCCCGCCCAGCCTGCGGCGTCGGGCACGACGAGCATCCCCGCCTCGCCCGCGGGCCCGGGCGCGCGCTCGCCGTGGCGGCGCAGGAGCCACGCCCACGAGCGCCACGCCGCGACCGCCTGGACGCGCTGCTCGAGGATCGCGGGCACGAGGGCCTCCAGGACGCGGCCCGTGCGTGGCACGCGCAGGCCGGTCGCGCGCCGGTGGACGTCCCGCAGCTGCGGGGGCGGCACGAAGCCGGCGTCGTCGTCGCGCTCGCCGAGCAGGTCGGGCAGGGCGTCGAGCGCCTCGTCGGCCCCGGGGCCCCAGGCGTGCGCGACGACGTCGCGCGGCCCGGCCTGGACGAGGCGGCACGCCGCGGGGCCGCTCGGCATGCGCGTGGTGCGCCACAGGTCGCCGGAGGCGGTGCGGCGGAACGTCGGGTCGTAGGGACCGCGGCCGAGCCGGTCGAGCGTGAGGTGCAGGTCGAGCGGCCGCGCCGACCGCACGCGCCGCGTGAGCGGAGCGCCCGCCGCGTGGCAGGCGGCCGGGGCGGGGCCCGGAGGGTCGCCGACCGCGTGCTCGGCGGGCCCGGGGCCCGTGCTCGGCAGGACGGTCACCCGTCCATCGTCGCACCCGTCGCCCACGTCCCCGACACGCCCGGGTCTCAGTCGAACAGGGTGTCCATGTCCCACGCGGGCTCGGGCGCGGCCTGCTTGGCGTGCGCGGGCTGCGTCCCGACGGCGGTCGTCGAGGCCCCCGCGGGCACGCGCCCCGCGCGCCGGGTGGGGTCCCCGAGCTCGGGCACGAGCGTGCCGTCGAGGTCGCCGCGGCCCGCGGCCCAGTCCTGCGCGGCGAGCCCCGCGAGCTGGTCGGCACGCTCGTTGAACGGGTCGCCGACGTGGCCGCGGACCCACCGGAAGCGCACGGGCCCGGCGCGCTCGGTGATGACGCGGTCGATCGCCTGGACGAGCTCGAGGTTCTTCACGGGCTGCCCGCCGGCGGTGCGCCACCCCTTGCGCTTCCACGCGACGACCCACTCGGACGCGCACTTGATCGCGTACTGCGAGTCGGACTCGATGAGGAGCGGTTCCGCGCCGGGGTGCGCGCGGACCGCCTGGAGCAGCGCGGTGAGCTCGGCGACCTGGTTGGTCCCGCTCGCGGCGCCGCCGGAGTCGAACGTGCCGTCGTGGTTGATCCACGCCCACCCGATGGCGCCGCCCGGGTTGCTCAGGCACGAGCCGTCGGTGCTGACAGTGATCACAGCGCTCCTCGATCACGGACGTCCCCGCCCGCGGGCTGCGGCGCGGGGAAGCGGATGCGTCGGGGCACATTGTCCCCCGAGCGTGGGCGTCGTGGTGCACGCGTCCCGACGCCTGGCCCGTCGCGCGGGGCGAGGGCACGCCGGTCCGCGGACACGGGCGGACGACCTCCGTCCAGTGATCCGATGAAGTGTGTCGTGTTTTGGCGCACCGGGTTGACGTTATCCCAGAAGTCGGCCACCGTGGTCGAGCACACATCGGATGAATCCCGGGTACGCGGCGTAGGCCGAGCGTCGTCGCCCACCGATCGCGGAACACCGACGTCCCGCCCAGGAGGCCACTGATGTCCCCAGAACGCACCACCGCGCGTCGAACCGGCCCACGCCGCGTCGTCGCCCAGATCACCGCTGGCGCGCTCGCCGTGCCGCTCGCGCTCCTCGCGGCACCCGCGACCGGGGCGAGCGCCCCGGCGTCGGGCGTGCTGGGCGCCGCCGCCGCGCCCGGCGCGACGATCCCCGGCGACCCCGACACCATCTGGTTCGACGAGCCGCTGAACACGGCGGCGGCGAACCTCCAGCAGGAGTGGGAGCAGCGCGCGCTGCCGATCGGCAACGGCGCGATGGGCGCCACCGTCTTCGGCGGCGTCGCGCGCGAGCAGGTCCAGCTCAACGAGAAGACCCTGTGGACCGGCGGGCCCGGATCGCCGGGCTACGACTTCGGGAACTGGACGAGCCCGCGCCCCGGCGCGATCCAGCAGGTCCGCGACCGGATCGACGCCGAGGGGAGCGTCAGCCCCGAGGAGGTCGCCGCGGTGCTCGGCCAGCCGAAGACGGGCTTCGGCTCGTACCAGACGTACGGCGACCTCGTCCTGGAGATGACCGGCCAGGAGGGCGCGGCGACCGACTACCGCCGCGCGCTCGACATCGGCGACGCCGTGGTCACGACGACCTACACGCTCGACGGGACCGCGTACACGCGCGAGTACTTCGCGAGCGCGGCCGACGACGTCGTCGTCGTGCACCTCACCGCCGACGAGCCCGGGTCCGTCGGCTTCGAGGCGCGGCTCGACCTGCCGTCGGGCCGGTCGAACGTGGCGCAGTCCGCGGCGGACGGCCGCATCACGACCTCGGGGACCCTGAGCGACAACGGCCTGCGGTTCGCGTCGCAGGCGCAGGTGCTCACCGACGGCGGGACGCGGACCGACGGCGCGAACGGCCGCGTCACGGTCACGGGCGCCGACTCCGCGACGATCGTCCTCTCCGCCGCGACGGACTACGCGGGCGAGTACCCGACGTACCGCAGCGGCGTCGCGCCGCTCGACGTCGTGACGCCCCGCGTCGACGCCGCCGCGGGCAAGGGCGTGGACGCCCTGCGCGATGCGCACCTCGCGGACTACCACGAGCTCTACGAGCGCGTGCGCCTCGACCTCGGCGCGGAGCTGCCCGACGTCCCGACCGACGAGCTCCTCGCGGCCTACCGGGCGGGCACCACGCCGGAGAGCCAGCGCGCGCTGGAGGCGCTGTACTTCCAGTTCGGGCGCTACCTGCTCGTCTCGTCGTCGCGCGACGGATCGCTGCCCGCGAACCTGCAGGGCGTGTGGAACCGCGTGAACAACCCGCCGTGGGACGCGGACTACCACGTGAACATCAACCTGCAGATGAACTACTGGCCGGCCGAGACGACGAACCTCTCCGAGACGACGGCCCCCTGTTCGACTACGTGGACTCGATGGTCGCGCCCGGCGAGGTCACGGCGAGCACGATGTACGGCGCGGACGGGTGGGTCGTCGGCAACGAGACCAACCCGTACGGCTTCACGGGCCTGCACCAGTACCCGCAGTCCTTCTGGCAGCCCGACGCCGCGGCGTGGCTCGCGCAGCACTACTGGGAGCACTACCTGTTCACGGGCGACGAGCAGTTCCTCGCCGAGCGCGCCTACCCGATGCTGCGCTCGGTCGCGGAGTTCTGGTTCGACTTCCTCGTCGTGGACCCGCGCGACGGCTCGCTCGTCGTGACGCCCAGCTACTCGCCCGAGCAGGGCGACTTCACGGCCGGAGCGTCGATCTCGCAGCAGATCGTCACGCAGCACCTCGCGAACACCGCCGCGGCGGCCGCGGCGCTCGGGGAGACGGACGCCGCGTTCCTCGACGAGCTCGCCGCGACGCGCGCCGACCTCGACCCGGGCCTGCGCGTCGGCTCGTGGGGCCAGCTCCAGGAGTGGAAGGAGGACCTCGACCAGCCGAACAACACCCACCGGCACGTGAGCCACCTGTGGGCGCTCTTCCCGGGCGGCGCGGTCTCACCGACCGCGACGCCGGAGCTCGCGGCCGCGGCGCGCGTCTCGCTCGACGGCCGGGGCGACGGCGGCACGGGCTGGAGCAAGGCGTGGAAGGTGAACTTCTGGGCGCGCCTGCTCGACGGCGACCGCGCGCACAAGCTCCTGCGCGAGCAGCTCACGGGCAGCACGCTCGACAACCTGTGGGACAACCACCCGCCGTTCCAGATCGACGGCAACTTCGGCGGCACGTCCGGCGTCGCCGAGATGCTGCTGCAGAGCCACGACGGCGTGGTCGACGTGCTGCCCGCGCTGCCGTCGGCGTGGGCCGAAGGGTCGTCCACCGGCCTCGTGGCGCGCGGCGGCACCGAGGTCGACGCCGCGTGGACCGGGGGAGCGGCCCGCGAGATCACGCTGCGCCCGTCGCGCGACGGCGACCTCACGGTGCGCAGCCCGCTCTTCGCGTCGGGCGCGTACACGCTCGTGGACGGTGACGGGAACGCCGTCGAGCACGTGCGCGACGGCGCCGAGGTCACGTTCGCCGCGACGGCGGGCGACGCGTACACCGCGGCGGCGCTCGCGACGGTGGGCGTCACGGCGCCCGCGAGCGCCACGACGGGTGACGTCGTGGACGTCGTCGCGACGGTCTCCGCCGTGGGCGACGCCGCGATCGAGGGCGGTGAGCTCGAGCTCGTCCTGCCGGAGGTCCCGGACGGTCAGCCGGAGTGGGTCGCGGAGCCGGCCGCGGTCGACCTCGACCCGGTCCCGGCGGGCGCGTCGCGCGACGTCTGGTTCCGCGTGACCGTCGGCGCGGGGAACGACTCGGGGACGTCCGCCGTCGTCGCGCGCCTCACCGCGGGCGAGGGGACGGTCGAGGGTCGCGCGGCGATCGCCGTCAGGCCACCCGCACCCTGCGCGGTGCCGCCGGCCGACGGCACGCTCCTCGCGTGGGACCTCGGCGAGGACCCGCTCACGGACGCGTCCGGCCACGGCCGCACGCCGCGCGTCGTGGGCCCGGCCCCGGTCGTGGCGGAGGGCCCCACCGGCTCGGCGCAGTCGCTCGGCCCGACGACGTACGTCGCGAGCGAGCCGTTCGCCCTGGGCCACCTCTACCAGGCGTCGTTCGCGGGCGAGTTCCGCATCGACGCCGGGGTGTCGTCGTACCGGCGCCTGTTCGACGCCCAGCCCGTGGGGCAGGACGCCGACGGCATCCTGATCGACCTCACGCCGTCGAACGCGGTCCGCGTCATCACGGCGGGCGTCGGCACCACGACCCCGGTCCAGGTGCCGACGGGCCGGTGGTTCGACCTCGTCGTGACGATCGGCGAGGACGGTGCCATCACGGTGTTCGTGGACGGTGACGCGCGGTCCGGCGGGACGATCGCCGGGTTCGACGCGATCGCGGGGTGCCGGACGCGCCCGTTCCACGTCGGCGCGAACCAGGGCGGCGGCGAGGTGCAGCGCGGCGCGGTGGACCGGGTCGCGGTCTTCGGCCGGGCCCTCACCGCGGACGAGGTCGCGACGTGGCAGGCGCTCGCGTTCGACGCCGACGAGCCGGGCCCCGACGTGACGGTCGCGGCGCAGGCGCGCTGCCTCGCCGGTCGTGCGTACGTCGCGGTCCGTGCGACCAACGCGGACGACGTGGCGCTCGACGTGACGCTCGAGACCCCGTACGGCTCCCGCACGGCCGCGGGCGTGGCTCCCGGGGCGGCGGCGTACCAGTCGTTCGCGGTCCGGGCGGCGTCCGTGGACGCCGGCTCGGCGACCGTCACGGCCACGGTGCCCGACGGCGGACCGGCCTCCGTGCACGACGTCGCCTTCGAGGCACGCACGTGCTGACCCGCCGACCGCCGCAGCGGTGACGCCGCGGGCCCCGGACCGTCCGACGTCCGGGGCCCGCGCGCCCGCTCGGGGTCGCCTCAGGGAAGAACCGGGGGGATACCCCATAGTGCGGGGGCCCCGGACCGTCGAGGCTGGTGCGCATGGTCGCGTGGGTCGTGGAGGCGTGGGGACAGGTCGAGGCGTGGCTGCTCGCGCTCGTCGACTCGGTGTGGGCGCTCCCGGTGCTCTTCGCGACCACCGCCGGGGACGGGTTCTTCCCGCCGATCCCGGGCGAGACCGTCATCGTCATGCTCGCGGTGGGTGCGCAGTCCGGCGGCGGCGTCGCGTGGGGGCTCGTCCTGCTCGTCGCGGCGCTCGGCGCGTGGTGCGGCGACCAGCTCGCCTACGCCCTGGGCCGGGCGCTCGGCACCCGGGCCCTGCCGGCGCTGCGCGGCCCGCGCGGGCGCCGCGCCGTCGCGTGGGCGACGCGCTCGCTCGACCGTCGCGGCGCGTCCGTGGTGCTCGGGGCGCGGTTCGTGCCCGTCGGGCGCACGGCGGTCAACGTCACCGCGGGCGCGGTGGGCTTCTCGAGGCGCCGGTTCATGGCGCTGTCGGCCGTGGCGTCCGTCGCGTGGGCGACCTACTCGGTGCTCATCGGCACCCTGGCCGCGGCGTGGGTGGGCGACAGCCCGCTGCTCGCGGTCGTCGTCGGGGTCGTCGGCGGCATCCTCCTGGGCGTCCTCGTCGACGCCGTCGTCCGCCTGCGCGCCGCGCGTCGCGAGCGCGCGGCGGCGGCCGTCGTGGTCCCGGCTCCGGCGGTCCGTGGGACCGAGGCCGCGCTCGCCGCGTGCCCCGACGCCGCGCGGTAGCGGCCCGAGCGGACCGCCACCGCGCGGGGTGGCGTCAGGAGACGCCGAGCAGGTCGATGACGAAGATCAGCGTCTTGCCCGAGAGGCGGTGGCCGGCGCCCGCCGGGCCGTACGCCAGGTCCGGCGGCACGACGAGCTTGCGGCGCCCGCCGACCTTCATGCCGGGGATGCCCTGCTGCCAGCCCGCGATGAGGCTGCGCAGCGGGAAGTTGATCGACTGCCCGCGGTTCCACGAGGCGTCGAACTCCTCGCCCGTCTCGTACTCGACGCCGAGGTAGTGCACGTTCACGGTCGCGCCGGGCGTGGCCTCGGGGCCGTCGCCGACGGTGACGTCCTCGACGACGAGCTCGGTGGGGGCGGGGCCCTCGGGCGCGTCGACCTCGGGGCGGGACAGCTCGTTCTCTCCAGTGGTCATGCGTCGATCCAACCACGAGCGCCCGCCCACGCTCGCACGCCCGGGCCTCGGACGCCGGGTGCGCGCAACCGAGGTCGCGGCCGGGCGACGACCCGACTTCGGTCCCGCGAAACCGCGCGGCGCGGAAAATCGCCATGATGGAGCCATGCCCACCCCGCCTGAGCCTCCCACCGGCGTGCCCTCGGCACCGTCCCCCGGGCGCACGCCCACCCCGCAGGAGGTGCGCCGGTGGCGCCGCTTCCTCGCGGACGAGCGCGCGGAGGCCGCCGTCTACCGCGACCTCGCGAGCCGCCGCACCGGAGAGGAGCGCGACATCCTCCTCGCGCTCGCCGACGCGGAGGGCCGCCACGAGCAGCACTGGCTCGACCTGCTCGGCGACGACGCCGGCCGGCCCCTGCGCGGCGACTGGCGCACCCGCACCCTCGGCTGGCTCGCGCGGCGCTTCGGCGGCGTGTTCGTGCTCGCGCTCGCCCAGCGCGCTGAGGCGCGCTCCACGTACGACACCGACGCGGACGCGACGCCCACGATGGCGGCCGACGAGCGCATCCACGAGGAGGTCGTGCGCGGTCTCGCGACGCGCGGGCGCAACCGCCTCTCCGGCACGTTCCGGGCCGCGGTGTTCGGCGCGAACGACGGCCTCGTGTCCAACCTCGCGCTGATCCTCGGCATCGGCGCGTCCGGGGCGTCGAACAGCACGGTGCTGCTCTCGGGCCTCGCGGGGCTCCTCGCGGGCGCGCTGTCCATGGGCGCGGGCGAGTACGTGTCGGTGCGCTCGCAGCGCGAGCTGCTCGACGCGTCGACCCCGAGCCCGCAGGCGTCCGCCGCCCTGCCCGACCTCGACGTCGACGCCAACGAGCTCGCGCTCGTCTACCGCGCGCGGGGCATGGCCCCCGCCGAGGCGGAGGAGCACGCCGCGGACGTCCTCGCGACGTACACGCAGCACACGGTCATCGCGCCGCCGCCGAGCGCGGACGAGCACGAGACGCACGGGACCGCGGTCGGCGCGGCGGTGTCGTCGTTCCTGTTCTTCGCGTCGGGCGCGCTCGTCCCGGTGCTGCCGTACCTGTTCGGCCTCACGGGGTTCGTCGCCGTCGCGGTGGCCGCGGCCCTCGTGGGCGTCGCGCTCCTCGCGACCGGCGCGACGGTCGGGCTGCTCTCCGGGACGTCGCCCCTCACGCGCGCGCTGCGCCAGATCGCGATCGGCTTCGGCGCCGCCGCGGCCACCTACGTCCTCGGGCTGGTGTTCGGGGCAACGGTCGGGTGAAACCCCCGGCTCGGGTGGTGAGCGTCACACGCCGTGCCTACCGTGGCCGCGGACGGGCGGACGGCCCGTCGCCTCGCTGCACCGACGACCCCCCGGGACGCCCGATGGACGAGACGCACGACGCGCAGGGCAGGCGCGCACCAGCCGCCCGTCGCTGGCTCGTGCGCGCCCTCGCGGCCGCCGGAGGGCTCGGCGCAGGGCTCACGATCGCCGTCGCGACCGCGGGCGGTGCGTCCGCGGCGGACGACCCGCTCGGCCTCGGCACGGCGCTGGCTCCCGTGACGTCGACGGTGCGGACCGTCGTCGACCCGGCCGTGGACGACGTCGTCGCCCCCGTCGTGCACGACGTCGTCGCTCCCGTGGTCGAGCCCGTCGCCCCGGTCGTCGAACGGGCAGCCGTACCGGTCGCCCCGGTGGTCGAGGACGTCGTCGCTCCCGTCGCGCCCGTGGTCGAGGAGGTCGCCGCTCCCGTCGCGCCGGTGGTCGAGGAGGTCGTCGCTCCCGTCGCGCCGGTGGTCGAGAAGGTCGTCGCCCCGGTGGCGCCCGCCGTCCGGCCCGCGGTCGACGCCGTCGCGCCCGTGACCACGCCGGTGCTCGACGCCGTCGTGCCGGTGGCGGCGCCCGTCGTCGGGGCGGTGGCGCCCGTGGTCGACCCCGTGCTCGGGGCCGTGTCGCCTGCGCTCGACCCGGTGACGCCGGTGCTGGAGGCCGTGGCCCCCGTGCTCGACCTCCTCGCCCCGGTCACCGACCCCGTGCTCGGCCCGGTCACCGGCCCGCTCGCGCCCGTCGACCCGCTCGCGCCCGTGCTGCCCGACGTGCCCGGGACCGACGCCTCGGGGCCCGGGGCGTCCGGGCACACCTCGCCCGCCGCGCCGCCGCTCGTGACCGAGCACGCGCCTGCCGCGGTGCCTTCCCAACCAGGACCGGATCCCTCCTCGCCCGCCGGCCCCCACGAGCTCTCCACCGCGTGGGCGGCGCACGACCCCGCCCCGGTGGGAACCGCCGTCGCGCCGATCGCTGCTGCCGCCCCCGCGGGCGGGCCGGCGTCGCCCGCCGGCGTCCCCGCGGACGGCGCCCCGGGAGCGACCCCCGCGCCGTCCGGGAGCGTGCACCGCGCCGGCTCGGGCGGCGACGTCGCCGCCGTCGGGCTGGGCGCCGACGCGCCCGCTCTCGCGTCGTGGACCGCCGTCGTCGACGACGCGCGCTCGACGCACCCCTCGACGTTCTTCGAGGTCCCCGTTCCCCCTGCCTGAGGTGGTCCGCCGCCGCGCGCCGCGCGGCAGACGTGACCCGGCGCCGTCGTGCGCCACCACCTTCTGAGCAGGAGAGAGAACGATGATGCACACCTTCGTTCGGCGAGCGCTGCGCACAGCGCTCGTCACAGGCGGCCTCGTGGTCGTCGGGGCCGGAGCGGCCCACGCAGCCGAGGGCGACGTCCTCGGCGATCTCGGGCTGGACGTGTCGGTCGAGGCTCCGCTGAGCCAGGTGACCGACGTCCTTCCCGACGTCTCGGTGGACGTCCCCGTGGACGTCCCCGTCACCGTGTCCGACGTCGCGGTCGGAGTGCTCGGGGACGCGACCGTGGAGCCGGCGCTGGCGCCGGAGCCCGCCCCCGCGCCCGCCCCCGAGCCGGAACCGGCGCCCGCCGGTCCGTCCGACGTCGACCTCGACGCCCCTGTGACGATTCCCGTGGACGTGTCCGGTGTCGCGGTGGGCGTGCTGGGCGACGCGGCGGTGACGCCCGCAGCGGCGCCGGTCCCCGAGCCAGCTCCCGCTCCGGAGCCCGCTCCGGCGGACCCGGCGGGCGTGGACGTCGACGTGCCGGTGACGGTGCCCGTGGACGTGTCCGGCGTGGCGGTGGGCGTGCTGGGCGACGCGACGGTGAGCCCGGCGCCGGCGCCCGCCCCGGTCCCGGAGCCCGCTCCCGCTCCCGCTCCGGAGCCTGCTCCGGCGGAGCCGGCGGGCGTGGACGTCGACGTGCCGGTGACCGTTCCCGTGGACGTGTCCGGTGTGGCGGTGGGCGTGCTGGGCGACGCGGCGGTCGGCGGCACGGCGGCCGGCGACGGTGCCGGCGCGGGCGAGGGCGCCGGGGACGGCGCCGCCCCGGCCGGTGGTACCGGCGTTCTCGACGACCTGCTCGGCGAGGACGGCCTGGTCGACGACCTGCTGGGCGGCGACAGCGGTCTCCTCGACGGCGGTCTCGTCGACCGCGTGGTGGGGGAGGGCGGCGTGCTCGGCGCGCTGCCCGACGTCGCGCTCGACGCGCCGGTGACGGTTCCCGTGACCGTGTGCGGCGTGGGCGTCGGGATCCTGGGCGACGCGTCCGCGGCGTGCCCGACGGCCGCCGTCCTGCCGACGGACCCGACGGACCCCACGGACCCGACGGACCCCACGGACCCGACGGACCCGACCGGCCCGACGGACCCGACGGACCCGACGGACCCGACGGACCCGACCGGCCCGACGGGACCTGACGGCCCGGGGTCGGGCGACGGCGCGGACGGCACCGTGGTCCGTGTCTCCTACCCGGCGGGCGTCGGGACGGGCGGCGCGGCTGCCGCGGTCGGCGGCTCGGTCGTGGCGTCGGGACCTGCGGCGCTCGCGACGACGGGCGCGGGCGGTGACCTGGGGCTGCTGGTCATGGCGGGGCTGCTCACGCTGCTCGGCCTGACGCTCCAGCGCTTCCGTCGCCGCTCGTGGGTCGCCGACCCGGACGCCTACACCCCGGTCTTCACCGACCGGGCCTGACGTCCCTCGACGGGACCGCCCGGGCCGCGCGCCCGGGCGGTCCTCAGCGCGGTCGCGCCGGACCTGGCCAGGGAGCACCCGGGGCGACCGCGCCGGGCGGCGCCGTGCGCTCGCGCGCGGCGCCGCCTGCGGTCGGCCGCTAGGCGACGGCGAAGACGAGCGCCGCGATCGCGAAGCCCATGACGCCGATCGCGGTCTCCATGACCGTCCACGTGCGCAGCGTCGTCTTCACGTCCATGTCGAAGAACCGGCCCACGAGCCAGAACCCGGAGTCGTTGACGTGGCTGAGCACGACCGACCCGGCGGCGACGGAGACGACGACCGCGGCGAGCTCGACCGCGTTGAAGCCGCCCGCCTCGACGGCGGGGGCGATGAGCCCGGCGGCCGTCGTCAGCGCGACGGTGGCCGAGCCCTGCGCCACGCGCAGGATCGCGGCGATGAGGAAGCCGGCCACGATCACGGGCAGGCCGAGGTCGCCGAGCACGTCGGCGAGCGCGTCGCCGATGCCGGTCGCGCGCAGCACGCCGCCGAACATGCCGCCCGCGCCGGTGATGAGGATGACGGAGCAGACCGGGCCGAGCGCCGAGTCGAGCGTCTTCTCGAGCGCCGTGCCGGAGACGCCGCGTCGCCGCCCGAGGACCCACGCGGCGACGAGCACCGTGATGAGGAGCGCGACGGGCGTCGCGCCGACGGCCCGCAGCACCTGGACGGCGGGGTTCTCGGCGTCGACGCTCCCGGCCGCGCGTAGCGCGTCAAGGCCGGTGTTGGCGAAGATGAGCACGAGCGGGAGCAGCAGGATCGTGACGACGGTGCCGAACTTCGGCGGGTTCTCGAGCTGCTTCTCGTCGGCCTCGCCGAGGATCGAGGGGATGGGCAGGTCGATGCGACGGCCGACGTAGCGGGCGAACAGGTAGCTCGTGGCGTACCACGTGGGGATCGCGACGACGAGCCCGAGGAGGATGACGATGCCGATGTTCGCGCCGAGGAACTCGCTCGCCGCGACGGGGCCGGGGTGCGGCGGCACGTAGATGTGCATGACGGAGAACGCGCCCGCGACGGGGAGGCCGTAGAGGAGGAGCGAGCCGCCGAGCTTGCGCCCGACGGAGAAGACGATGGGCAGCATGACGACGAGGCCCGCGTCGAAGAAGATCGGGAACCCGAAGATCAGGGACGCGAGGCCGAGCGCGAACGGTGCGCGCTTCTCGCCGAACTTCCCGATGAGGAAGTCGGCCATGACCTGCGCGCCGCCGCTCGTCTCGACGAGCCGGCCGAGCATCGCGCCGAGGCCGACGAGCAGGGCGACGGTCGCGAGGGTCGAGCCGAAGCCCGCGGTGAGCACCTCGATGATCGATCCGGTGGGGATGCCGGCCACGACGGCGGTCAGCAGGCTCACGAGGACGAGTGCGAGGAACGCGTGCAGCTTGAGCTTGATGATGAGGAACAGCAGGAGCGCGATCGCGCCCGCGGCGATCGCGAGCAGCGGTCCGGCGGTCAGGGTCTGTGTCCAGTCCTCGGGGGGCATGGTGTCTCCGTCGACGGTCGTGGTCGGGTGCTGGGGAGGTGCGCGGCTCAGCGCGCGCCGGGTGCGACGCTCAGGTGCGTGCGGGCGAGGATCTGCTCGACGATCTGCTCGGGCGTGGAGGCGACGTCGAGCGTGAACCCGGGCTCGTCGTCGGCCAGGGGCTCGAGCGTGGCGAGCTGCGACGGCAGGAGCGACGTGGGCATGAAGTGCCCGCTGCGGTGCTCCATGCGCTCGCCGAGCAGCTCGCGGCTGCCGTCGAGGTGGACGAAGCACACGCTGCCGTCCGCGGTCCGCAGCAGGTCGCGGTAGGACCGCTTGAGCGCGGAGCACGTGACGACGCCGGACCGTCCGGCGTCGGCCTCGGCGCTCAACCAGTCGCGGATCGCCTCGAGCCACGGCCACCGGTCCTCGTCGGTGAGCGGCGTCCCGGCGCTCATCTTGTCGATGTTCGCCTGGGGGTGGAACTGGTCGGCCTCGGCGTACTCGGTGCCGAGGTGGCGTGCGAGGAGCGTCGCGACGGTGGTCTTGCCCGAGCCCGCGACGCCCATGACGACGAGGTGCTGGGGCGTGCGCTGATCAGGGCCGTCGGGCTGGTCGGTGGTGCTGACGTCCGTGTCCATGTGTCGACTTCCGTGTCGGGCGGGGCCTCCGGGCCGCGCACCGCGACGCTGCCGCGGTGCTCCCGGGCGACGACCGTCGTGGTCGCCGCTGGCCTCCACTGTGGGGTATTGGTGACACCTTTGGCAAGTGATTGATAGCACCATTCGCCGCCACTAGGCTGCGAGGCATGGCGACGACGGTCCTGCACACCACCGTGCTCGACACCCTCGGTCGTCGCATCACCAGCGGAGACGCCCCCGCCGGAACCCCGCTGACCCTGGAGTCGATCGGGACCGAGTTCGGCGTCTCGCGCACCGTCGCGCGGGAGGTGATGCGGCTCCTCGAGGGCCTCGGCCTCGTGCGCTCCAAGCGGCGCGTAGGCATCGTCGTGCTCGGCATCGAGGACTGGAACGTACTCGACCCGCGCGTCATCCGGTGGCGCCTCGAGGGCCCCGGCCGCGACGCCCAGCTGCGCACGCTGACCGAGCTGCGTCACGCCGTCGAGCCGCTCGCCGCCGCCGGCGCCGCCCGCCACGCGACGGACGCCGAGCGCGCCGAGCTCGTCGCCGCCGCCGCGCGCATGCGCCTGCTCGGCGAGGCGGGCGACCTCAAGGAGTTCCTCAGGCTCGACGTCCGGTTCCACGAGATCCTGCTGCGCGCGAGCGGGAACGAGATGTTCGGCGCGCTCGCCGGGGTCGTCGCGGCCGTGCTCAGCGGCCGCACCCACCTGGGCCTCATGCCCGCGTCGCCCGTCCCGGAGGCGCTCGACCAGCACGAGGCCGTCGCGCGCGCGGTCGCCGACGCCGACGCCGAGGCCGCCGAGGCGGCGATGGCCGCGATCGTCGGCGAGGTGCGCAGCGCGCTCGGCGGGGTCGAGCGCTCGTCCTAGCGGCGTAGGGCCGAGACCCCACCTGCTCGACCGGAGTCGACGGAGCGGACCGGCGCCGGCTCGCGGTCAGCGCGGGTAGACGCGAACCTCAGCGGCCTTGACGACGAACCACACGCGCTCGCCCGGCGCGAGGCGCAGCGCGGCGACGGACCGCGGCGTGAGGTCCGCGGCGAGGTGCGGCGCGGCGTGCCCGACGCCGGTCGGCGGGTCCGCAGGGCCGTCGCCCGAGCCCGGGGGCGCCACGCGCGCCCAGACCCGCAGGAGCGGCCCGTGCGGCTCGACGCTCGTCACGACGACCGGGTACGCGTTGCGCGGGCTGCCCTCGGGCGTCGTCCGGTGCACGGCGACCGCGCGCGGCTCGAACACCGCGACGGCCCGGTCCCCGACGCCGAGCGGCTCGTCCGCCGTGCCCCGCACCCGGACCGCGGCGCCCTCGACGGCGACCGTCACCTCGCGCTCGTCGTCCGGCGCGCCGTCGTCGCCCTCGCCGTCGCCGGGCGCGCCCGGGGCGCCCGGGGCTGCGGGGACGAGCGCGGGCTCGGGAGCGGCGACGTGCGCGACGCTCCCGGCGAGCAGGTTGACGCCCGCGAGGCGGGCAGCGAACCGGGACCGGGGGCGCGTCAGCACCTCGTCGACGGGGCCGTCCTCGACGACGCGGCCGTCGGCCAGCACGACGACGCGGTCGGCGAGCAGGAGCACGTCGAGCAGGTCGTGCGTCACGAGGAGCGTCGTGCGGGGCCGCTCGCGCTGCGCGTGGTGCAGCACCGACCGCACGTGCTGCGCCACGCCGACGTCGAGGGAGGCGAGCGGCTCGTCGAGGAGGAGCACGCGCGGGTCGGTCGCGAGCGCCCGCGCGATCGCGACGCGCTGCGCCTGCCCGCCCGAGAGGTCGGTCGCGCGGCGGGACGCGAGGTCCGCGGCTCCGACGCGGGCGAGCGCGGCCCGGGCCGCGCGCCGCGCCCGGGCGCGGGGCACGCCCCGCGCGCGCAGCCCGAACGCGACGTTGCCCTCGACCGTGAGGTTCTCGAAGAGCAGGGGGCGCTGGCTCAGCCACGCGACGCGGCGACGTCTCGGCGCGGCGCGCGTGACGTCGTCGTCCCCGACCACGACCCGGGCCCCGCGCGTCGTGCCGGGCGCCAGGAGCCCGGCGACGACCTGGACGAGCGTCGACTTCCCCGCGCCGTTCTCGCCGAGCACCGCGACGACCTGGCCCGGCGCGACGGCGAGGTCGACGTCGAGCCCGCGCTCGGGGACGACAGCCCGCACGGCGAGCGCGGCGGGCGTCGCGTCCGGCTCCGGGTCGGCCGCACGGGGCGCCGCCGGGCCGCTCCCGCTCCCGGGCGGGGCGTCCGCGCCGACGCCCGGGACGGCGTCGGCCAGGGGGCGCGAGGCGGGTGCGTCCGGGCCACCTCGCCGCGGACGGGCCGAGCGCGCACCCGGACCGCCGAGGAGGCGCGGGCCGTGGACGGCGGCGGTGATGAGCACCGCGACCACGACGAGCAGGAACGACAGCGCGACCGCAGTGTCCGGGTCCGCGCTGCGCTGGAGGTAGATCTCGAGCGGCAGCGTCTGCGTGACGCCCTGGAGCGCGCCCGCGAACGTGATCGTCGCGCCGAACTCGCCGAGGGCGCGCGCGAACGCGAGCACCGCGCCCGAGAGCAGGCCGGGCAGCACGCGCGGCAGCGTGACGCGGCGCAGCACGGTCGTGGGCCGCGCGCCGAGCGTCGCGGCGACGTCCTCGAGGCGCGTGTCCTGGCTGCGCAGCGCGCCCTCCAGGCTGAGCACGAGGAACGGCAGCGCGACGAACGTCTGCGCCAGCACGACGGCCGTCGTCGTGAACGCGATCTCGACCCCCAGCATTTCGAGGTGCCGGCCGATCAGCCCGCGCCGCCCGAACGTGTGCAGCAGCGCGATGCCCCCCACGACGGGCGGCAGCACGAGCGGCAGCAGCACGAGGGCGCGCGCGACGCGCTGGCCGGGGAACGTCGTCCGGGCGAGGACGAGCGCCATCGGGGTGCCGAGGACGACGCACGCGACCGTCGCGGCGAGCGCCGTGCGCACGGACAGGCCGAGGGCGTCGAGCGCGGCGGGGGACGTCAGGAGCGCCCACAGCCCGCCGGACCCGTCCGGCCCCGGTGCGAGCTCGACGCGCGCGACCGTTGCCGCGACGGGCACGACGACGAACAGCGCGCCGAGCAGCGCCGGGACGAGGACCCAGCGGGGGAGGCCGCGCATCACGACCCGCCCCGGCGTCGCGGCCGCACCGGCCTCATGGCGTCACCGGCTTCACGGCGACGCCCCGTCCGGTGCGCCGAAGCCCGCCGCGGCGAGCGCCGCCTGCCCGGACTCGCCGGTCACGAGGTCGACCCACGCCCGCGCGAGCGCGACCTGCTCCGGACCCGCCTCCCGGGCGGCCGCGACGACGGCGACCGGGTAGACGTTGAGCGCCGCGTCGGTCTCGGGCACGTCGACCACCGCGACGTCGGCGCCCGCGAGCGTCGCGTCGGTGACGTACACGAGGCCCGCGTCGGCCTCACCGGACGTGACCTTGGCGAGCACGTCGGTGACGCTGGCCTCCTCGCTCACGCGGTGGAGGGTGACGCCCGCGGCCTCGGCGACGCGGTCGGTCGCGGTGCCGCACGGGACCTGCGGCGCGCACACGACGACCCTGACGTCGTCGCGCGCGAGGTCGGCGAACGTCTCGACGCCGGCCGGGTTGTCGGGCGGGGTGACGACCGTCAGCGTGTTCGTCGCGAACGGGACGGGGTCGGACGCGTCGCCCGCCTCGACGACCCGCGTCATCGTGCGCTCGTCGGCCGAGGCGAGGATGTCGGCGGGTGCGCCCGCGAGGACCTGGTCACCCAGGTCGGAGGACCCGGCGAACGACAGCGTCACAGTCACGCCGTCGTGCTCGGCCTCGAAGCCCGCGGCGAGGTCCGTGAACACGTCGCGCAGCGACGCCGCGGCGAGCACGGTGAGCGTGCGCTCGTCGGCCGCGCCCGTGCCGTCCGGTGACGCCGCCCCGCCGGCGCCGCACGCCGCGAGCCCGAGCGCGACCCCGGCGGCGAGCGCCGCCGACAGCCCGCGGGCCGTGCTCACGCGGCGCCGCCCGGCGTCTCGACGACGACGGTCGTCGCCTTGACGACGGCCACGGCGAGGCTCCCCGGCTCGAGGCGCAGCTCGCGCACGGCCTCGGTGCTCATGAGCGACACGACCCGCTGGCCGCCGCACAGCATCTCGACCTGGGACATGACGGTGTCGCTCACGACGTCGGTGACGATCCCGACGAACCGGTTGCGCGCCGAGCGCGCGACGCCGGACGGGTCGGGGGTCGGGTGCGCCTGGGCGACGGCGAAGCGCGCGAGCTCCGCGCCGTCGACGACCTTGCGCCCGGCGTCGTCGGCGCTCGCGGCGAGGTCGCCCGCGTCGACCCAGCGGCGCACGGTGTCGTCGCTGACCCCGAGGAGGCTCGCGGCCTCACGGATCCGAAAATGCGGCATGACATCAACGATATACCCGCATCTGCGGAACGGTCCGGGTGGTGTGGCACGCTCGGGCCGTGAGCGAGACGACCACAGGGGCGGCCGTGCGCGTCGGCGCCGAGGACCCGACGGCCGCCGACGTGCTGGCGCTGCTGCAGGAGCACCTGGACGACATGTACGCCACGTCGCCGCCCGAGAGCGTGCACGCGCTCGACGTCGAGCGCCTGCACGCGCCGGACATCACGTTCGTCACCGCGCGCGCGGACGACGGGACGCTGCTCGGGTGCGGGGCCCTCAAGCAGCACGACGCGACCCTGGGCGAGCTCAAGTCCATGCGCACGACGGCGGCAGCCCGGGGCCGCGGGGTCGGCGCTGCGGTCCTCGGGCACCTGCTCGACGTCGCGCGCGACCGCGGGCTCGCGCGCGTCAGCCTGGAGACGGGCGCCGAGGAGTACTTCGCGCCCGCGCGCCGGCTCTACGCGCGCCACGGGTTCGTGCCGTGCGCGCCCTTCGCCGACTACACCCACGACCCGCTGAGCGTGTACCTGACCCTCGCGCTCTGACGCGGGACTCAGTGGTGGTGGTCGTGGCGGCCGAGGGTCTCGACCGGGGTCGCGCCGGGGCGGGTCCACTGCGGCGCGGGGCGCGAGGTCTCGCTCCAGCCGGCGACGCCGTCGGCGTCCGTGCGCCAGAACCAGCCGGGGTGGTGGGCCTCGGGCCAGCCGTCGGGCTGGTCCTCCCACGTCTCGCGACGGCCGTAGGGGGTGCGGTCGAGCAGGGCGAACGCGGGGTTGGTGGGCTCGGTGCCGCGACCCGTCGTGCGGTAGGTGAGGAACACGCGGTCGCCGTCGCGCAGGAACACGCTGAGGTATCCCATGTCGCCGCCGACCGGCGCGTCGAGCCCGCGCACCGAGTACCAGGGCTGGGTGTAGCCCATGAACTCCACGTACGGCTCCACCTCGTCCCACGCGCCCACGGTGAGGATCGCGAAGGAGACGCCGCGCGCGTTGAGGTACACGGCGTCGCGCAGGTGCCACGCGGTCCACGTGCACCCCTCGCACTGCCCCTGGTGCGGGGCGCCGTCGTGCCACATGTGCTGGTACACCACGAGCTCGTCGCGGCCCTGGAACAGGTCGAGGAACGGGGTCGGGCCGTCGGGGCCGACGACGGCGACGGTGCCGTCGATCTCGACCATCGGGAGCCGGCGGCGCGCCGCGGCGAGCGCGTCGCCCTGCCGCGTGTGCGCCTTCTCCTGCACGAGGAGCTCGTCGCGCGCGGCCTGCCAGGTGGCGAGGTCGACGACGGGCGGGCGGCCGGGCCGGGACGGGGCCGGGGTGCTGGGCGTGGTCGTCATGAAGTCCTCCGTCGGGGTGCGGGGCGTCGCTCGACACCTGCGTCGAGAGGGAGGACCGGCGGACCGGTCGGGACTCATCGCTCGCCCGTGACGACGACGGACCCCGTGACCGGTGCCGGTCACGGGGTCCGCGGGTCGTTCGTCGGGTCAGGTGAGGCGTGCGAGCGCCGAGGTGTCATGCGTCGAGCTTCAGCCGAGCCCCGAGGGCGACGGCGGCGACGACGGCCGCGCCGGTGACGAGCACGAGGTCCTTGAGGACGTACTGGCCCATGAGGGTCATGCCGTCGCCGAACAGCTCGCCCGCGAACAGGACGATCGGCGAGAGGATCCCGGCCATCGCGACCGCGAGGGCGACGAGGCCCGTGCGCAGCAGGCGCCCGGTGACGAGCGTCAGGCCGATGAACGTCTCGAGGACCGCGGTGAAGATCACCGCCGCCGTCCCGCCGACGACGCCGAAGGTCAGCGTCTCGACCGTGCGGGCGGCGATCGACTCCGCGGGGCTCGCGCCGGGGACGAACTTCAGGACGCCGAACCCGAGGAACACGAGCCCGAGGGCGACGCGCAGCGCGGGGACGGACCAGCGCGTGAGGAACCGCACGGTCGCGGCGACGGCGGCGTCGACGCGGTCGGCCAGCCGTGCGGGCACGACGGCGGAGCGGCGCCGGGCCGAGGCCGCCGACGGGGGGACGACACGAGCACGACCCGGGGTCGTGGGGACGGTGGTGGACATCTCTCGAACCTCTTCCGGTGACGGTCGCGGTCCCTGTGACCGCCCCTGGAAGGAGGGGGTCCGCGGCCGTACCGAGGACGCCCGGTCCCGGTTTTCACCCGCTCGGAGAGCGTCGTCGCAGGTCAGCGCCGCGGCTGCTCGGAGGGGTCCCAGCCCGGCCGCGGGGTGCGCGCCGCGACGGAGGCGTCCCGCGAGCGGTACACGACGTACGGGCGGAACACGTACGGGACGGGCGCGGAGAACGCGTGCACGAGCCGCGTGAACGGCCACAGGACGAACAGCAGGTTCGCCGCGACGATGTGGAGCTGGAACGCGGCGGGCACGCCCTCCATGAGCGCGGGCTGCGGCTGCAGGTACCACAGCGACCGGAACCAGGGCGAGATCGTCTCCCGGTAGTCGTACCCGTGGCCGCCCGCGACGAGCTGCGTCTGCACCGTGGCCCACGTGCCGAGCAGGATCGACGCGGCGAGGAAGACGTACATCGTCTTGTCCATGCGCGTCGTCGCACGGAACACCGGACCAGTGGTCCGCCGCCGGTAGACCAGGATGAGCAGCCCGGCGACGAGCGCGACGGCCGCGATCGACCCCATGTAGGTGGCGACGAAGTGGTACGCGACCTCCTTGATGCCCACCGCCTCGGTCCACGACCTGGGGATGACGAGGCCCAGGAGGTGCCCGAGGATCACGAACAGCAGCCCGAAGTGGAACAGCGGCGACCCGAGGCGCAGCAGCCGCTTCTCGTAGAGCTCGCTCGACCGCGTGGTCCAGCCGAACTTGTCGTAGCGGTACCGCCAGACCGACCCCACGACGAACACCGCGAACGTCACGTACGGGAACACGACCCACAGCAGGACCTCGCCCGTGCTCACCCCGTTCATCGCGCCACCTCCCGCGGCGTCCCGCGACCCAGCGCCGGGCCCGGCGCCGGCCCGTACGGCTCCAGCGCGACCGGCTCCATCCCGACGAGCTCGGCAGGCGGTCCCGCCGTGACGAGCTCGACGTACCGCTGCTGCGTGCGCTCGTCGAGCGGGGGCAGCGTGAGGCACACGGCCTCGACCAGCCCGGTCCACGGGCTCGCCACGCTCTCGAGCGCCGTCCGCAGCACCTCGATCCCGTCGCGGTGCGCCGCGAGCAGGCCCGCCGCGATCGCCGCGTCGTCGCCCGTCGCGCGCGCCGAGAACTCGAGGACCGTCGGCAGGTAGTCCGGCAGCTCCGACCCGGTGACCTCCCAGCCCGCGGCCCGGTACGCCTCGACGAACGCGACGAGCGCCGTCCCGCGCCGACGCGTGTCGCCCGCCGCGTAGTACGACAGGTACATCGAGCACTTGCGCTTGAGGTCGAACGTCGCGACGTAGCGAGCCCGGAGGTCGCCCAGGTCCGCGGCGCCGAGCAGGTCGCAGAACGCGTCGAGGCGCTCGCGGACGGCCGCGGGCAGCCCGGGAGTCGCCGCGCGGACGGCGGGCATCGCGGCGAGCACGTCGTCGTCCGGGTAGGCGAGCAGCACGGACGCGGCCATGTGGGTCGTGCGGCGCTGGGTGCCCGACGCCGCCACGGGAGCCAGGTGGTCGGGCAGCGGTCCGCGCGGCCGCGCCCCGGGGCGCAGTGACGGGGTCGGGAGAAGCGATCGCGTCCTCATCGCGTGCCCCCGTCGGGCTCGACGCCGGGTCCCGTCCCGGGCGCGGGGCCGCGTGCCGACCCGCCCGCCGGGCCTCCGGGCGTCGGCCCGTCGCCCGGGCGACCACCGGACCCGGAGGGACCGGGGATGGTGTCGTGGCGCGCGTCCTGCCGGCCGCCGGGCAGCGAGCCCGGGGAGCCCGGCCCGACCCCGCCCGAGGCCCCCGCGGCGTCGCCCGACGACGCGTCGCCGCCCGGCGGGAACAGCCCGGGCGGGCGGCCGTTGCCGTCCCAGTTGAGGAGGTTGACGCGCCCCGGCGTCGAGGGCCCGTACGGCGAGTCCGCCGTCTGCCGGGCCTGGAGCACGTGAAAGTTCTCGACCGCGACGGGCACCGGGGTGCCGGACGTCTCGCCGAACGGCCCCGCGCCGGTGAGCCCCATGCCGCCCATGCCGGGGCCGCCGTCGTAGTCGAGGGAGCAGGACAGCTCGTCGAGCTCGCGGGCGATCTCGGTGTGGGCGGTGGGGATGACGTACCGGTCTTCGTACTTGGCGATGGCGAGGAGGCGGTACATGTCCTGGATCTGGGTGCCGGTCATGCCGACGGCGGCTGCGGTCTGTTCGTGGGGGTCGTGGCCGAGGTTG
>NZ_JAAFAN010000129.1:0-3157 GCF_010287905.1 Cellulosimicrobium composti | reverse complement strand
ACCTTCCAAACGCCTCTACGGGCCTGGTGCCCGCGCCCGCCGCCGGCCTGCCCGCCGGGGGGGGTCGCCCCCCCCGGCCCCCCGCCCGCCGGCGCGCCCCCCCCGGGGGGGGCCGCGCCGTCGTCGTCTGCGTCGTGCCCCGGATCAGACCTCCCCGGGGCGGGGAGGTGTCAGCAGGCGCCCAGGTCCTTCCAGACGCCCCACTGCCCGCTCTGCGTCGGGTTCTCGTTGGTCGTCCACCACTTCGCCTCGTACGTGCGGCCCTGGTAGGAGACGCGGTTGCCGCCCGTGTAGACGGCCGACGCCGACCACGCGGGTGCGGTGCACTCGCCGGGGTCGGTCGGGTCGGTCGGGTCGGTGGGGTCGGTCGGGTCGGTGGGGTCGGTCGGGTCCGTGGGGTCGGTCGGGTCGGTCGGACCGCTCGCGAGGCGCGCGCCGACGACCGAGGCGAGCTCGTAGCCGTTCGTCTTGTCCCAGTTGATCGACCAGGTCATGACGCCGCCGATCGTGCCGTACGGCGTGGCGGGGCGGAACGATCCGCACCCCGTGCCGACCTCGAGGCAGTCGACGGCCCTCACGACGTTCGCGAGCGGCTGGTAGCCGCCGCCCGCGGCCTGCGGCACGGCGGGGACGCCGATGCCGACCTGGTCCGGGCGCAGCCCCATCTCGAGCTGGATGCACGAGAGCGCGGTGAGGAAGTCGACCGTGCCCTGCCCGTAGACCTGCTGGTCGCAGCCCATCATCGAGCCCGAGTTGTAGTACTGCGTGTTGACGATCGTCAGGATGTCCTTGATCGCCAGCGTGAGCTGGTAGTACCCCATGCTCGGCGCCTGGTAGTCGATGGTCTGGGGCGCCATCGTCAGGATGAGGTCCGGGCCCGCCTTCGCGGCGAGCTGGTGCAGCGCGCTCGACATGTAGGTGGCGTTGATGCCGTGCTCGAGGTCGATGTCGACGCCGTCGAAGCCGTACTCCTGCATGAGGTCGTACGCGGTGTCCGCGAAGTTCTTCGCCTCGGTCGCGTTGGACACGACGACGTTGCCCTTCTCACCGCCGACGGACAGGACGACCTTGCGGCCCTGCGAGCGGATCGTGGCGACGTCGGCCTTGAACTGGGCCTCGGTGTAGCCGCCGAGCTCCGCGCTCGCGAGGTTGAACGTGATGCCGCCGGGGGTCCCGGCAAGGTTGTCGGCGAACGCGATCGCGACGAGGTTGTACGCCTGGGGGATCTCCGACAGGCGCATCGTCACCGAGCCGTTGTCGAAGTTGTGCCAGTAGCCGGTGAGCCACTGCGGGCTGCTCGACGTCGCGGCGGCCGGGGCGGTCGCCGGAGCGGGCGTCGCGGTCGCGGGCGCCGCGGCGAGCGCTCCGCCCGCGGCGACGGCCACGGCGGCGACCGCGGTGGCGAGGGTGCGCAGGGCGCGCCGGGTGCGGCCGCGCGTGCGGCCGGGAGGGATCGTGGTCACGGAAGTGCTCCTCGTGCTCGGGCGTGCCGCGACGTCGCGGCCGCCGGTCCGCACCCGCGGTGGGTGCAGGGGTCGTCTCGACGCTAGGAGCCAGGGCGCCGCCGTGGCATGAGGGAATACCCGGCACTTGGCCGGACCGGGTACGGGAGAACGCGTAGCCGGGCGCCGGCCCGGAGCGAGCGCGCGGGGTGTGCGAGATCTCCGTGCCGCCCGATGTATCACGGACGCGACCCGTCCCTCTCGTCCGGGTGGAGGAGCGTCGACCCCGGTGCTCCCGCCCGCCACGTCGAAGGAGCGAGATGGGACCGAGCCGCACGAGCCGAGAGGGGCGTGACCAGTGACGATGGTTGTCGACCCCACCGGCCCGGCCGTAGAATCAGGCGCTTCCGGGGACCCCCCGCCGATGCCTGACCGGACGAGCGTGCCGAGGACAGTGCCCCCCATGACCAGAACCACCGACGAGGTTCCCGACACCGACGAACCGGGCCTCAGCCTGGGGGACCGCGGCGCGTTCGCACTCCTCGAGTACCGTGACGGCCGGCCGCAGGCCCTGGGCGACTTCGTGCGCGAGGCCACGCCGCTGCTGTGGCACACGGTCCGCGCGCAGGGCGTCGACCGCGAGCAGGCGGACGACATCGTGCAGACCGTGTGGGTCGCGCTCGTGCGCAACGCGATGACCATCAAGGAGCCCCACGCCGTCCTCAAGTGGCTGCTCATCACCGCGAAGCGCGCGGCCTGGGAGGCCGTGCGCAAGCACCGCGACGAGGTGCGACGCCGCACCGAGCTCCCCGACGACACCGACGAGGGCGTCCCGGAGCTCCCCTCGGGGGACCCGACGCCCGACGTCGAGGTGCTCCGCAACGAGCGGGACCGCATCCTGTGGGCCGCTCTCGACCGGCTGCCCGACCGCTGCCGCCGCCTGCTGCAGCTCGTGTCGCTGGCCGACCGACCCGACTACAAGGCCATCTCGGCCGCCATCGGCATGCCGGTGGGGAGCATCGGCTCCACGCGTGGCCGCTGCCTCGCCAAGCTCCGCGACATCATCGACGACCAGGGGGAATCGTGGGAAGCATCATGAGCACCGAGCCGACGCACAGCCCGGACGAACCCCTCGACGCCGTCGACCTCGCCCTGCTCGCGGACCTCGCGCGCATCGCCGAGGAGATCGACCCCGTGCCGGACGGCCTCGTCGAGCGGTCCCTGTTCGCGATCACGCTCGCGGGCCTCGAGGCCGAGGTCATGGAGCTGGAGTACGTCCAGGTCCCGGAGATGTCCGTGCGCGGCGACGCCCCGCCGGTCGAGGCGCGCACCATCACGTTCACGTCCGAGTCCGTCACGGTGATGATCTCGCTGTCGGCGACGGACGACGGGCGCGTCCGCATCGACGGCTGGGCCGCCCCGGCGACCGCGCTGCGGGTCGAGCTGCACCGCCCCGGCACCGTGAGCGAGACCGCGAGCGACGAGGACGGACGGTTCGTCTTCGACGCCGTGGACCGCGGCCCGGCGAGCCTCGTCGTGCGCCGCGCCGACGGCGCCGGCGGTGCGGTGAGCACCCCGGTCGTCGAGCTGTGACCGCGTCGTGGGGGGGGGGGGGGGGGGGCCCCCCCCCCCCCCCCCCCCCCGCCCGCGGGGGGGGGGCGCGCCCCGCCGCCCCGCGGCGGGCGGCGGGCCGCCCGCCCGCCCCCGCCCCGCCC
>NZ_JAAFAN010000128.1:0-3379 GCF_010287905.1 Cellulosimicrobium composti | reverse complement strand
ACCTGCCGCTCGTCCCGGTGCCGGCGGACGAGGGCCCCGGCCCGGCCGCCGCGGCGCCTCCCGGCCCGGTCGCGCCGCCCCCCCCCCCCCGGGCCCCCCCCCCCCCCCCCCCCCCCCCCCCCCCCCCCCGCGCGCGGGGCCCCCCCCCCCCCCCCCCCCCCCCCCCCCCCCCCCCCCCCCCCCGGGCCCCCCCCCCCCCCCCCCCCCCCCCCCACCGGTGGCTCGAGCCGTCAGGGGTGGGGTCTCCTCGGGGACCCCACCCCTCCCCGTGACGGGCCGTCGGCACGTCTCCTGCGCACCACCGCGCACCACAGACGGAGTGAGGAAATGAGCTCAACCACCCTCGAACCCCGCACCGAGCGCTCCGGCGCCGCGGTGCGGCCCCCCAAGAAGCGGCGTCCGCCGGTCCTGCCCTGGACGCTCCTGCTCCCCAGCCTCGTCGTCCTGGGGGTCCTGGTCGGATACCCCATCGTCCGGCTCGTCGTCATGTCGTTCCAGAAGTACGAGCGGGCCCAGCTCATGGGCCAGCCCGCCGAGTGGGTCGGCTTCGACAACTACGCCCAGGTCCTCACGGACGTCGACGGCTTCTGGACCGTGCTGCTGCGCAGCTTCCTCTTCATGGTCGTCTGCGTCGCCCTGACGATGCTCATCGGCACCCTCGTCGCCCTGCTCATGATGCGGCTCGGCAAGGGCTTCCGCCTGCTCGTCTCGATCGGCCTGCTCCTCGCGTGGGCGATGCCGGCGCTCGCCGGCACCGTCGTGTGGGGCTGGATCTTCGACTCCGACTACGGCGTCGTCAACAACCTCCTGACGAAGATCACCGGCGAGAACTGGCTGGGCCATGCCTGGCTCATCAACCCGCTGCTGTTCTTCACCGTCGCGACGATCATCATCGTGTGGGGCGCCGTCCCGTTCGTGGCGTTCACCATGTACGCCGGCCTGACGCAGATCCCGGGCGAGGTGCTCGAGGCGGCGCAGCTCGACGGCGCCGGCCCGGTCAAGCGCTTCCGGCTCATCATGGTCCCGTACGTGCGCAGCATCATCACGGTGCTCGTCGTGCTGTCGATCATCTGGGACCTGCGCGTCTTCACGCAGATCTACGCCCTGCAGGACATCGGCGGGATCCGGGAGCAGACGAACACGATCGGCGTGTACATCTACCAGATGGGCATGGCGCAGGGGCACTACGGTCTCGCCGGCGCCATCTCGGTGATCTTCGTCTTCATCATGCTCGCGATCTCCTTCTACTACGTGCGCCAGACGGTTCGGGAGGAAGAACTGTGAGCACCATCTCCACGACCCCCGTGGCGGCCGTCCGGCACGCCTCGCCGAGCGCGGCGAAGCCGGCGGTGCGCAAGAGCCGGGAGACGCGTCGCAAGA
This sequence comes from Cellulosimicrobium composti, assembly GCF_010287905.1. Lineage (NCBI taxonomy): Bacteria > Bacillati > Actinomycetota > Actinomycetes > Micrococcales > Promicromonosporaceae > Cellulosimicrobium > Cellulosimicrobium composti. The sequence continues at coordinate 1,999 of NZ_JAAFAN010000128.1, read as the reverse complement.
AGGCGGCGAACATCGTCTACGCGATCCTCGCGATCGTCGTCTTCGTCGGGTCCGCATTCCCCGTGTACTGGATGATCAACACCTCGTTCCTCCCGGCGAACCTCATCCGGGGCAGCGAGCTGCACTACTTCCCGACGCCGGAGACGTTCACGCTCCGCAACTACGAGAGCGCCATCCTCAGCGAGGACCGCGCGGCGTTCCTGCCCGCCCTCGGCAACTCGCTGGCGGTCACGCTGTTCACGCTCCTCGTGGCGATGCTGCTCGGCTTCCTCGCCTCGCTCGCGGTCACGCGGTTCCGGTTCAAGGGCCGGCGCGCGTTCATCCTCGCGATCCTCGTGGTCCAGATGATCCCCGGCGAGGCCATGATGATCTCGATCTTCCGGATCATCGACGGCTGGCAGCTGCTGAACACCATCATCGGCCTCGGGATCGTCTACGTCTCCGGCGTGCTGCCCTTCACGATCTGGACGCTGCGCGGGTTCGTCAACGGCGTCCCGGCCGAGCTCGAGGAGGCGGCCATGATCGACGGCTGCTCGCGGGGCAAGGCGTTCTGGAAGATCACGTTCCCGCTGCTCGCGCCGGGCCTCGTCGCGACGGGCGTGTTCGCGTTCATCCAGGCCTGGAACGAGTTCGTCATGGCGCTCATCATCATGTCGCGCCCGGACTCGATGACGCTGCCGGTCTGGCTGCGCACGTTCCTCCAGGCGACGCAGGCGACCAACTGGGGGGCGGTCATGGCGGGAGCGGTGCTCATCGCGATCCCCGTGGTGATCTTCTTCCTCATCGTCCAGGGTCGGATGACCGGCGGTCTCGTCTCGGGTGCGGTGAAGGGCTGACGTGAGCGACCTGAGCACGGCTGCCTCGCCGCACGGCGAGGCAGCCGCAGCCCTGGCCGGGCGCCCCGGCCCCGGCGCGACGTCGCACAGCGACGCCTTGCCCTCGGGGCCGGGGAGCGCGGTCGGTCTCGACATCGGCGGCACCAAGGTGCTCGCCGCGTACCTGGGCCCGGACGGCGCGGTGCACGAGTCGCTGCGCCTGCCGACGGTGCGCGGTCCGCAGGGCGTCGTGGCGAGCGCGGCGCGCGCGGTGCGCGAGGTCCTGCGGCGCGGGGGCGTCGACGCCGCGGACGTCGACGGCGTCGGGGTCGGCGTGCCCGGCCTCGTGGACCCGGACGACGGCTCGGTGACGCATGCCGTCAACCTCGGCATCGAGGGGGGCCGCTTCGCGCTCGCCGACGCGCTGTCGACCGAGCTCGGCGGGGTGCCGGTGCGGGTCGACAACGACCTCAACGTCGCCGCGCTCGGCGCGTCCCACGTGCGGGGCGGCGACGGCGCGGACCTCGCGTTCCTCGCGCTCGGCACCGGTCTCGCGGCGGGCATCGTCCTCGGTGGCGAGCTGCGCCGCGGCGTGAGCGGTGCGGCGGGGGAGATCGGGCACATCCCGATCGACCCGCAGGGCCCGCCGTGCGCGTGCGGCCAGCGCGGGTGCGTCGAGGTGTACGCGTCCGGCTCCGCGCTGTCGGCCCGGTGGCCCGCGCGACACGGCCGGCCCGCCCCGGCGGAGCTCTTCGAGGCCGCCGCGGCCGGCGACCCGGAGGCCGTCCGGGTCAAGGCGGAGTTCGCGGACGCGGTGGCGTCCGCGGTCCGGATCCTCGAGCTGACGGTCGACGTGCGTCACGTCGTCCTCGGCGGCGGCGTGTCCGCCCTGGGGCAGCCGCTCCTCGACGCCGTGCGCGAGGCGCTCGACGCGCAGTCGAGCAGCTCCCCGTTCCTGTCCTCGTTGCGTCTGGCGGAGCGGGTCTCGCTGGCCCCCGCCGACGTCCCTGTCGCCGCCGTGGGTGCTGCCCTCGTCGGCCGTCGAAAGGTGCTGTGATGGAGGTCGTGATCGCTCCTGCGGAGCGGTTGGCGGTGCTGGCTGCGGATGCGGTGGAGGCGGTGGTGCGGTCGCGGCCGGAGGCGGTGCTGGGGTTGGCGACCGGGTCGTCGCCGTTGCGGGTGTA
>NZ_JAAFAN010000127.1:0-3409 GCF_010287905.1 Cellulosimicrobium composti | reverse complement strand
CTTGCCATGAACGATCAGACTCCTCACAGGTCAGGCCCGCAAGCAACGGGCCCTGCCACAAAGTCTGACGCGCGACAGGTTGACCCTGTTCGATCCGGATCCTGCGTGCCTCGCCCGCCTGCACCCAGGCAATGCACGCAGCCCCTGATGCGACAAATAGCGCGAGCCATGCAGCCAGCGCCGTCCACTCATCCGGTGTTCGTGCCAGCAGGTGAGCCGGCGACGTGGCACTGGCCGCGTGCCCCGCGGCAAAGGATGCGAGGCCGACCAAGGCTGTCGCGGCCACGGCGATGAACAGGTGCTTGCGGCTCATGGCGCGCGAGCCTAGCCGCCAGCCGAGTTCGACCTCCGAACCCTGTACCAGCGCGTGCGTCGCGCGCCACATCCGTGTCAGTGGGTCCCTCTAGCCTCGTCTTCGGACCGCAGCGCTGCGCTCGGACCTGCGGATCGGCGCTCGAGCCGCATGCTGTCAGCACGAAGGAGTCTGCGTGGACGCTGGTCTAAGCACGACATCATCTCGCGGTGAGCCGCGCGCGCTTCTCCTCGCGCAGGTCCGCGAGGCGTATGGCCGGATCTGCTACACGCACAAGACGCAGGAGAAGCAGGCCGACATCTGCCACGAGAAGTACCGCAAGCAGCGCCGCGTCCGCGTCGGGTTGACGGCGGTGAGTTCGGGCGCTTTCCTCGCCTCGCTCACTGGTCTGCTGCTCGACAAGCAGTGGGCGGCGGTCGTGACCTCGTTCATCGCCGTGCTGCTCTCCGCCAGCGCGCTGTCGGACAAGACGTTCCAGCACGGCGAGGAGATGCAGCAGCATCGCGAGACGGCGGCGAAACTCTGGAACGTGCGGGAGTCGTACCTGTCTCTCCTGGTCGACCTCACCTCCGGGAGCATCACCCTGGAGGAAGGTAGGGGCGAGCGCGACAAGTTGCAGGTTGCCGCCGGGGCGATCTACGCAGACGCACCTCGGACTTCCGCCGCCGCGTACAAGCGCGCTCAGGAGGCCCTGCAGATGCATGGCGACCTGACGTTCTCTTCCGCGGAGATCGACCAACTGCTGCCGCCGGCACTCCGCACTGGACAGGCAGTCGCCGATGTCGCAAGCGAGTGAGATCTTCGAGGGGTTGCTCGCAAACCTGAGTGTCGACAATGCGGACACCATCACAGCGAGACGTGACGAGATCACCAAGACCCTCAACCGCGAGTTCCGCAACCTCGAGGGATCGACCGCGAACCGGCTGATGGTCGGTTCGTTCGGCCGGTCTACTGCGATCCGCGGCATCTCTGACCTGGACCTTCTCTACATCCTGCCTGGCTCCATCCGTGGGACCTACGAACAGGACGGAGGCCCCTCAAAGGTGCTCTCGCGGACCCGGAAGGCGATCCAGGACCGCTACCCCAGCACGTCGGTCACCGTCGACAGACTCGTTGTCGTCGTCCAGTTTGCCAGCTTCATGTTTGAGGTCCAGCCGGTCTTCGCGAACACCGACGACAGCTTCTCCTACCCTGACACCTACTCGGACTCCTGGAAGATCACCAAACCACGGGCCGAGATCAAGGAGACGAGCGCTGAAGACGAGCGGTCCCGGGGGAACCTTCGTCGGCTGTCGAGGCTCGCCCGCGCCTGGAAGAACAAGCACGGCGTCGCCATGGGCGGACTGCTTATCGACACGCTCGCCTACAACTTCCTCCGGTCGAACACCGCCTACCGCACGGCCAGGTCGGATCAGTACGGCGAGATGGCGCGCGACTTCTTCTGGTACCTCTCGCAGGAAGACGATCACGAGTTCTACGCCGCACTCGGCAGCCGCCAGCGGGTCCGCGTGAAGAAGAAGTTCCAGCGTCGCGCGAAGGCAGCGTACGACCTGGCTGTCCTCGCCGTCAGCGCCGACGGTAACGCGAACGCCTACAAGAAGTGGCGCGCTGTCTTCGGGAAGGCCGTTCCGGTCGTCGCCGCCGCAACCGAGTCCGTTCTCGCTTCGGCTTCGCGATCGTTCAGCAACACCGAACAGTTCATCGAGGATCGGTACCCCGTTGACATCCGCTTCAGTCTCTCGATCGACTGTTCAGTGGTGCAGGACGGGTTCCGTCCCCAGTGGCTCCGAACGATCCTCGATTCGCATGGACTCCTCCGACCTCAGAAGGACCTGCGGTTCCAGATCATCCAGACCGATGTGCCCGGCCCGTATGTCGTGAAGTGGAAGGTCCTCAACCGAGGACCTGAGGCCGAGCGTCGAGACAACATCCGCGGCCAGATCATCGACCCGAGCGTCGGGGCCGAGCGCCGCGAGCGTACACAGTTTCGTGGCGAGCATCTCGTGGAGTGCTACATCATCAAGAACGGCGTAGTTGTCGCCCGCGATAGCGTTATCGTCCCGATCTCAGCAACCTGACTTAGGGATGGAACACGCGGCTGTCGCCGTCTGCTCGTTAAGGTCCAGGGCTTGGCTGCGGCGATCAGGTCAGTGGAATGGACACGATCCGGACCTCCACACCTCGCTCCTCAAGCGCCGTCGCCTGCCTGACGAGGTTGACCTTGGTGAAGGTAAAAAGCTCTCAGCGGTAACACCCCGACGTCCATCGCTTCGATGCATTGCGAGGATCACGCGCTTCGGCTTCGCGCCGAACGAGCCCCGATCGCCACCAGCAGCCGCGATCCGGGCACGGACCGCTTCACGGGCTTCGGAGTCATTGCAGAGCGAGTCGGTTGACACGAGCGCCTGCGCAATCAGATGGCTCGCGGCTGTCGACCGGTCCGTCTTCTTGACGTGGATCAGCGTTCCTTCGCCGACGTAGACGTCGCAGGCTTCGATCCCCCGTCGGTGCAGGCGAGTGGTGATCAACTTCTTGTCAAGGCAAGCACCGCCAACCGCAGCGGCAAGCTTCTCGTTGTAGGCCGCTTCCTCCATTCCGGTGTCCCATGTCGGGAAAGCGAGATCCTCGACGCGCCGAGCGAAAATCTCCGCAGTTCGTGAGTTGATATTCTCCGCATAGTCGTTGTGGACTTGATACCAGCCGCCGTCATACAGTGCATACGCGCGTCCGTCGAGCTCGGTCTGGAAGGCGATCCAGCGACGCAGCGGGATCGCCTGGCTGATCGGTTCCTGCCCTTCCGCGTCACGGAACAGCTGGATCGTCGCGCGATCAACGCGATCGAGACGCCTGCCGGTGGGGTACGTGGCGAGAGCGGAGGCGATCTCGTCCCACTCGGGCTGACCCTGCCGCACATGGTTCTGGCCTCGTGGCCAGAGGTTGGCTGGGGTCCAGGCGTCAGGGGTGCCGTTTTCGTCGATGCGCTCGTATGGCCATGCGAGCCCGACCAAGGAGGAAGCGGTGAATCGCCCTGGGTTTGTTGGAGGTTCCTGACCTTGGAAACGAGGATGGAGCCATGCCGAAGGAGCAGACGCCGGG
>NZ_JAAFAN010000126.1:0-3755 GCF_010287905.1 Cellulosimicrobium composti | reverse complement strand
CCGCCCCCCCCCCCCCCGCCGCCCCCCCCCCCCCCCCCCGCGGGCGGCCCCCCCCCCCCCCCCCGGGGGGGCGGGGGGGCCCCCCCCCCCCCCCCCCCCCCCCCCCCCCCCCCCCCCCCGGGGGGGGGGCCCCGGGGCCGTCGGTGCGAGAAGCCTCAGAAGCCGGTGTAGTTCGGGGCCTCGACCGTCATCTGGACGTCGTGCGGGTGGCTCTCCTTGAGCGACGCCGACGTGATGCGGATGAAGCGGCCCTTCTCCTGCAGCTCGGGGACCGTGCGCGCACCGACGTAGAACATCGTCTGGTGCAGGCCGCCCACGAGCTGGTGCGCGACCGTGCCGAGCGAGCCCTTGTACGGCACCTGGCCCTCGACGCCCTCCGGGACGATCATGTCGTCGCTCGTGACCTCGGCCTGGAAGTAGCGGTCCTTCGAGTACGACTTCTTGCCGCGCGAGGACATCGCGCCCATCGAGCCCATGCCGCGGTACGCCTTGTACTGCTTGCCGTTGACGAGGATCGTCTCGCCCGGGGACTCCTCGGTGCCCGCGAGCATCGAGCCGAGCATCACGGACTCGGCGCCCGCGACGATCGCCTTGCCGATCTCGCCCGAGTGTCGCATGCCGCCGTCGGCGATGACCGGGACGCCCGCGGGACGCGCGGCGAGCGACGCCTCGTACACGGCCGTGACCTGCGGGACGCCGACGCCCGTGACGATGCGCGTCGTGCAGATCGAGCCCGGGCCGACACCGACCTTGACGGCGTCCGCGCCCGCGTCGACGAACGCCTGGGCGCCCTCGCGCGTCGCGACGTTGCCGCCGATGACCTGGACGTCGCGCGTCGCCGGGTCGGACTTCAGGCGCGCGACCATCTCGATGAGCATGCGCACGTTGCCGTGCGCCGTGTCCGCGACGAGCACGTCCACGCCCGCGTCGATGAGCGTCGTGGCGCGCTGCCACGCGTCGCCGAAGTAGCCGATCGCCGCGCCGACCAGCAGGCGGCCCTGCCCGTCCTTCGACGCGTTCGGGAACTGCTCGGACTTCACGAAGTCCTTCACGGTGATGAGGCCCGTGAGGCGACCGTCGGCGTCGACGAGCGGGAGGCGCTCCAGCTTGTGCTTGCGCAGGAGAGCTGTGGCCTCCTCGCGGGAGATCCCCGCCGGGCCCGTGATGAGCGGCTGCGGGGTCATGACCTCGTCGACCTTGGTCGTGGCCCACTCCGCGACGGGCGTGAAGCGCAGGTCCCGGTTGGTGACCATGCCGATGAGCCGGCGCTCGGCGTCGAGCACGGGGAACCCGGAGATGCGGTACTCGCCCGCCGTCTTGTCGAGCTCCTCCAGCGTCGCGTCCGGGCCGATCGTCACCGGGTTGTCGATGATGCCCGTCTGGGTCCGCTTGACGAGGTCCACCTGGAGCGCCTGGTCCTCGATCGACAGGTTGCGGTGCAGCACCCCGATGCCGCCCTGGCGGGCCATCGCGATGGCCATGCGCGCCTCGGTGACGGTGTCCATCGCGGCCGAGACGAGCGGCACGCGGATCGAGATCTCGCGCGTCAGGCGCGTCGTGGTGTCGATGTCCGACGGCGCCAGGTCCGAGTAGCCGGGCTGCAGCAGGACGTCGTCGTAGGTGAGACCCAGGAATCCGAAGGGGTCACGGTCGGGGACGGCGGCGGGGACGGGCGAGTCGGTCACACCAGGATTCTACGCGCCGGGCCCCCGCCGTATTCCCGGCGCTGCCCGCCCGGCGAGCGCCCCGGACGGGGCCCGAGGGAGCGGCCGGGCGGCGCCGGGGCCGTCAGCGGACGACCGCGAGCAGCTCGTGCAGCAGGCCGGGGAAGCTCCGCACGCGGTGCACCGTGGAAGCGAGGGGCAGCTCGTCGGCGACGTCGTCGCTCGGGAGGCCGACGAAGAACGGCAGGCTCGGGTTCGCCTCGTGCGCGGCGTGCACGATCCCCAGGTCGGGTCGCGCCTGGGTCGTGACCATGGCGACGGCCGCCGGGCGGACCATCGTCACGATCTCGAGCGTGCGGTGCACGTTCGCGGGCCCCGTGACGATGCGGGCCATCGCGCCGTGCGACGCGAGCGACGCCGCGAGCGCGTGCGCGGCCAGGGGCAGCGGCTCGTCCGGAGCGGCGAACACGAGGACGATGCGGCGCATGCGCGAGGGGTGGTTGCGGGGCGGGCCGCCGGCCGCGACGATCGCGTCCTCGCTCGCCTGCGTGTACTCGCGCAGCGCGCCGAGCGTCGCGTTCGCGAGCACCACCTCGGGCACCTCGCCCGGCCCGGCGAGCACGGTGCGCTCGGCGAGCCGCTCGAGCGCGGGCTCGACGAGGTCGGACCACCACGCGGCGGGGTCGCCGCCCGCGGGGATCCGCAGGAGGCGGTCGCACGTGCGCTGGTCGTAGGCGATCGCGGCGTCGACGACGTCGGACACGCGGGTGGGCCGTGGAGCCTCGCGCACGCCGAGCGGCCGGGGCCCGGGGGCCTGCGCCGCCTCGCCGCCCGGGACGGCCCGCAGGAACGGCCGCGAGGGCGGTTCCTGCTCGGCGGAGTCGTCGGGGTCGTCGGGCTCGTCCGCGTCCGCCCCGGTGTCCGCGCCGCGCTCGTCGAACGAGACGGTGCCGCGGTGCGCGTCGAGCTCCTCGTCGTCGGCCGCGAGCGCCGCACGGGCCGCGTCGGCGGGAGCGACGCCGTCGAGCGTGAGCCGCCGCATCACGACGAGGCGCGCGACGTCGTCGTCGGTGTACCGACGGTGCGAGCCCGCGCGGTGCTGGGAGGGACCGAGCCCGTAGCGCCGGTCCCACGTCCGCAGCGTCGCGGGCGCGACGCCGAGCCGGCGCGCGACGGCTGCGACGGCGAGACCGGGAGAGGTGGACATGCTCGGTCGGGCTCCCTCGTGGTCGGGGGCGGACCGGACTGAGGTCATGCATCGATTCTGCCGACGGACCACCCGTCTCGCCACCTCGTGCAGGTCACAGTCGTGCACCCTTCGCGCCAGTCTTGTGCAGGGTTTGTTCAGTTCTCGCGCAAACGGGCCAACTGCGATCGATCGCGCCAGGCGGCGGTCGCCCGGTGCATCGTTTCGCCCAGACCGACCGCGCCACGAGCGCGCCGTCGCGCGGCGACCTGCCCGTTCACCTTTTCCCCACAAGGGACTTGAACAACTTCTGCAACGCTTGTAGGTTGTTCGGCATGGCAGAGATCTCGAGGCTCCCCGGGCCCGTCATGGAGCTGTGGGAATGGCAGTACCAGGGTTCGTGCCGCGACGCGGACGACACGTTGTTCTTCCACCCCGAGGGCGAACGCGGCTCGACGCGACGGCGCCGTGCGGAGGCCGCGAAGGCGATCTGCCACACGTGCCCCGTCATGATGCAGTGCCGCGAGCAGTCGCTCCGCGTGCGCGAGCCGTACGGGGTGTGGGGCGGACTGAGCGAGGACGAGCGCGCCGCGATCCTCGCCGGCGGCGCCCGTCGCACGGGCTGACCCCGCCGGCACCGCCCGGGCGGCCGACGACGGCGCCCTCGCGCGCCCGCGCACGGCACCACCCGCAGACCCGCACGGCACCGGTCCGACGTCGTACCGGGGGCACGTGCCGCACGACCCCGTGGCGCCGGTGGGGCGACCGCCCACGGAACGCAGCAGGGCCCCCGCCCCGCCGGGGGGGGGGGCGGGGGCTGGGCGGGTAGGCGTAAGCCCGACACCACAGCCCTGTTGTAGCGCCCAGAACCCAAGAGGTAGTACAACCCGCCGGAATTTACCAAG
>NZ_JAAFAN010000125.1:0-3898 GCF_010287905.1 Cellulosimicrobium composti | reverse complement strand
TCTCCCGCGGGCGCGGTGGCCGCCGTGACCTCGGCACGAGGCGCGGGCGGGACCGCGGCGTCCCCGCCGCGCGCGCCGACCGGCGCGTCGACCGGCGCGTCGGAGGCAGCGGCGCGCCGCGCGTCCGTCGCCGGGTCCGCGGGCAGGACGCCCCGGTTGAGCTCGCCGTAGGGTACGTGGACCGACGGGGCGACGCGGCGGGCCGCCTCGACGACCGCGCGCTGGTCGTCGAAGAAGATGTGCGGGCGCAGGACCTCGAGCACGCCGTCCTTGTCGACGCCACCGAGGAAGAACGCGTCGTCGACCGCCACGCCCCACGACGAGAGCGTCGCGACCGCGCGCTCGTGCGACGGCGCGGAGCGCGCGGTGACGAGCGAGACGTGGACGCGCGGGCGGTAGGACGGGTCCGCGGCGTGCCGCTCGCGCTCGACGACCTGGATGCGGTGGATGCCGACGAGCAGCTCGCGCAGCGGTCCCCGGCCGAGCGGCACGTCCGCGTTGAGCTCCTCGTGCTCGCGGAAGGACGCGAGTCCGCCGTCCTGGAACCGGCGCTCCGACGAGTCGTCGGCGAGGACGCCGTCGAAGTCGAACGCGATGCGCAGCTCCTCTCCCTCCTCGTCCGCGAACGTCGGGTCGAGCACGTACCCGGCGGGCAGCCCGAGGTCCACGGCGTCGCGGACCGACCGCTCGTCCGCGGAGAGGAACAGGTCGACGTGCAGCGGGCGGATGAACTCGTGCGGGCTGCGGCCCTGGCGGAACACCGCGCGCGTGATCGGGAGGTCGTGGTGGCGGACCGAGCGCATGACGCGCAGGCCCGTCTCCGGGGAGTTGCGCGACATGACGATGACCTCGACGAGAGGGTCGTCCGCGGACGGCGCGAGGTCGTTCAGCGCGAGCAGACGGCGGACGAAGCCGAACGCGACGCCGGGCTCCAGCGCGTCGTCGCGGTGGCGCTCCTGGAAGTCGCGGTACGCCGCCTCGCCCTGCGTGCGGAACACGCGGTCGGACTCGGTGAGGTCGAACAGTGCGGAGGAGGCGACGCCGACGACGAGGCGGCCCGAGAGGTCGTAACCCATGGGCGCATGATGCCAGGTCACGGCGCCCCGGACGAAGACGGCCCCGGGCCGGGGCCGGGACGCGCGAGGGCCCGGCGGGGGTCGTGACGACCGCCCGCCGGGCCCGTTCCCGCTCAGTCCTCGGTCGGCTCCCCGCCCGCGTCGTCGCCCGTGCCCGGCTCCGCCACGGGCTCGACGGCGGGAAGCGCCGCGTCGTCCGCCGGCGCGCCGGTGACCGCGTCCTGCGGGACCGCCCCGTCGTGCTCGTGCTCGTGGGCGTGCGCCGCCGCGGCGGCGATCGTCGCGAGCGTGGCCTTCACGGCCGCGCGCGCCTCCGAGGTGACCTCGGGCAGGACCGGGACGGCCGGCTGCGGGAGCGTGATCCCCGCGTCCTTCGCCGCCGCGCCCGAGCCGCCGGAGCCGCGCTTGCGGCGCGAGCGCGAGCGCCCGCCCTCGGCCGGCTCCTCGCCGGACGCCGCGCCGCCGGCGTTGCTGGTGCCGTGGTCGTGACCGCCGCGGCCGTTCCCGCCCGACTTCTCGATCGGGTCGGTGTGCACGATGAACCCGCGACCGTGGCAGTGCTCGCACGTCTCGCTGAACGCCTCGACGAGGCCCTGGCCCACGCGCTTGCGCGTCATCTGCACGAGGCCGAGCGACGTGACCTCGGCGACCTGGTGCTTGGTGCGGTCGCGGCCGAGGCACTCGACGAGGCGACGCAGCACGAGGTCGCGGTTGGACTCGAGCACCATGTCGATGAAGTCGATGACGATGATGCCGCCGATGTCGCGCAGGCGGAGCTGGCGGACGATCTCCTCGGCCGCCTCCAGGTTGTTGCGCGTCACGGTCTCCTCGAGCGTGCCGCCCGAGCCGGTGAACTTGCCGGTGTTGACGTCGACGACCGTCATCGCCTCGGTGCGGTCGATGACGAGCGAACCGCCCGAGGGCAGCCAGACCTTGCGGTCCATGCCCTTCGCGAGCTGCTCGTCGACGCGGTGCACCGTGAAGACGTCCTGCGTGCCCGTCCACTTCGAGACGCGCTCGCGCAGGTCCGGCGCGAGCTCCTCGACGTACGAGGAGATCTCCGACCACGCCCCGTCGCCCTCGACGACGAGCGAGCTGAAGTCGTCGTTGAAGATGTCGCGGACCACGCGGATCGCGAGGTCCGGCTCGCCCTGGAGCAGGGCGGGTGCCGACGCGCTCTTCGACTTCTTCTCGATGGCCTCCCACTGGCCGCGCAGGCGCTCGACGTCCGCGCGCAGCTCCTCCTCGCTCGCACCCTCGGCGGCGGTGCGCACGATGACGCCCGCGCCGTCGGGCACGACCTCCTTGAGGATCTTCTTCAGGCGGTTGCGCTCGGTGTCGGGGAGCTTGCGGCTGATGCCGGTCATGCCCCCACCGGGGACGAACACGAGGTAGCGGCCCGCGAGGGTGATCTGCGACGTGAGGCGCGCGCCCTTGTGGCCGATCGGGTCCTTCGTGACCTGGACGAGCACCGAGTCGCCCGACTTGAGCGCCTGCTCGATGCGCCGCGGCTGGCCCTCGAGGCCCGCGGCGTCCCAGTTGACCTCGCCGGCGTACAGGACGGCGTTGCGCCCCTTGCCGACGTCGATGAACGCGGCCTCCATGCTCGGCAGCACGTTCTGGACGCGACCCAGGTAGACGTTGCCCGCCATGGACGCCTGCGACTGCTGCGACACGTAGTGCTCGACGAGCACGCCGTCCTCGAGCACGGCGATCTGCGTGCGCCCGCCGCGCTCGCGCACGACCATCGAGCGCTCGACCGACTCGCGGCGCGCGAGGAACTCGGCCTCGGTGATGATCTGGCGGCGGCGCCCGGCGTCGCGGCCCTCGCGGCGCCGCTGGCGCTTGGCCTCGAGGCGCGTGGACCCCTTGAGCGCGGTGACCTCGTCGGCCAGGCTGCGCTCGCGCGGGCGCGAGCGCGTCGTGGTCGTCTCGCCGCTGTCGCCCCGGCCCCCGCGGCGACGGCGACGGCGGCGACGGCTGCTGCCCGCCTCGTCCTCGCCGCTCTCCCCCGGCTCGCCGTCCGCGGCGTCCTGCTCGGCGTCGTCGGCGTCGGGCTCGGCGCCCGCGTCGGCGGGTGCGGCCTCCTGGCCGTTCTCGCCGTCCTCGGACTCGCGTCCCGAGTCCTGGCGGCCGCGACGGCCGCGACCGCCGCGGCGACGACGACGGCGCGGGCCGGACTGCTCGGCGTCCTCCGCCTCGGGGGCGTCGGTCCGCTCGGCGTCGGCCTCGTCCTCGTCGAGGTCCACGAAGTCCTCGGGGCCGAACGCGTCCTCGGGGACCTCGATGCCCTCGGCGACGAGCTCGGTCTCGATGGCCTCGATCTCCTCGACCGCGGCGGCGTCCTCGCCCGTGAGCGCGACCTCGACGGTCACGTCCTCGGCGGGCACGGCCTCAGGTGCCTCGAGAGCCACGGGCGTCGGAGCGGCCTCGGCGGACTTCGCGGCGCCGCGCCCGCGCTTGCCGGCGCCGCGCCCGCGCGTCGTCGACGTCGCGGGCTCGTCCTGCGCGGGCGTCTCGGCCGGACGGTCCTGCGACGCGGCCTCGGCAGGCTCGACGTGCCGGGGCGGGCCGGCCGGGCTCTGGGCGCGGCGCGGGCGGCGCGGCGCCGCTGCCGGGTCGGGCGCCTGGAAGAGCAGCGCGGTGGTCGCGAGGCGCGGTGTGCTCGTGCCGCCACCGGTCGCGGCGGGCGAGACCGTGGCCGGGGCCTCGGTGGCCGGGGCCTCGGCGGCCGCCGCCTCGCCCGCCGGGGCGGGGCCGCGGGGGGCCCGGGGCCGCCCTCATGCCCGCAGGCCGGACTCGAACGCGGCGCGGACCACCTG
>NZ_JAAFAN010000124.1:0-4124 GCF_010287905.1 Cellulosimicrobium composti | reverse complement strand
GCCACGACCCGCTCGTACGACTCGGCGGTGCGGGCGGCGACGGTCGACCACCCGTAGAGGTGCTCGGCCCGGACGCGCGCGGCGGAGCCGAGCCGCTCCGCGAGCGCCGGGTCGTCCGCGAGGCGCTGCAGCGCGGCGGCGAGCGCGTGCGCGTCGCGCGGGGGCACGAGCAGGCCGGTGCGGCCGTCGACGACGGAGTCGAGCAGCCCGCCCACGGCCGCGCCGACGACGGGGCGGCCGCACGCCGCGGCCTCGAGCGGCACGATGCCGAACGGCTCGTACCACGGGTCGCACACGACGGCGTCGGCGGCGTGCATGAGCGCGCGCACCTCGTCCTGGGTGACGCTGCCGACGAACCGGACGCGTCCGGCGACGCCCGCGGCGTCGGCGACGCCGCGCAGGCGGCGGACCTCGGGGTCGTGGTCGAGGGCGTCCGCGCCGGGGCCGCCCGCGACGACGAGCTCGGCGCCGGGCAGGAGCGCGAGCGCCTCGATGACGGTGTCCACGCCCTTGCGCTCGACGAGCCGGCCGACGGAGAGCAGGCGGAGCCTGCCGGGCTCGCGGTGCAGGTGGTCCGTCCGGTCGGTCGCGGGCAGGAACCGGCCGAGGTCGACGCCGCAGGGCACGACGTCGATGCGGGCGGGGTCCGCGCCGAGCGCGACGAGCTCGGCCACCTCGTCGGCGCACGTCGCGACGACCCGGTCGACGGCCCGGCACAGGAGGCGCTCGCGCGCGACGCGCTCGGCGGGGCTCGTGTCGTGCGCGCCCTGGTGGCGGCGCTTGACGGAGCCGAGGGCGTGGAACGTCTGCACGAGGGGGACGCCGACCGCGGGCGCGGACAGCAGGCCCGCGATGCCGGACATCCAGAAGTGCGCGTGCACGACGTCCGGGCGCGGGCCGGGCTCGATCCACCGGCGCAGGAGGTCGGCGCCGAACGCGTCCATGTGGGGGAGCAGGTCGTCCTTGGGGACGGGGACGGGCGGCCCGGCGTCGACGTGCACGACGTCGACCCCGCGCGCGAGGGGCACGCGCTCGGGCAGGGACGCGTCGTCGCGGCGCGTGAACACCTCGACGCGGTGGCCCTGCGCGCCGAGCCGCGTCGCGAGGGACGCGACGTGGACGTTCTGCCCGCCCGCGTCGACGCCACCCAGCGCCGCGAGGGGGCTGGCGTGCTCCGAGATCATCGCGATCTTCATGAGGTCACCTCCGTCAGGACCGTGTCCCAGCGCCGCAGGAACGCGGCGTGGGAGTAGTGCTCGAGCACGTGGGCGCGGGCCGCCCGGCCGTGCTCGCGGGCGTCGTCCGGGTCGGCGAGCCAGCGTCGCGCGGTCGCGGCGAGCTCGTCGGGACGGGAGCTGAGGAGCCCCGCGGCCGGGGGCACCGCGACGGGCGCCTCGGTGGTCGGCAGCGCGAGGACGGGCATGCCGAGGGCCATCGCCTCCAGCAGGGAGAGCCCGAGGCTCGTCCAGCGGTAGGGGTGCAGGTAGGCGCGCGACGTCGCGAGGCGGGCGTGCATCGCGGCCTGGGGGACGTCGTCGTGCAGCCCGTGCGCGAGCGACCCCCCGCCGGGCGCCACGTCCGGGCCGGTCAGGTGCTCGGCGAGCTTCCCGACGCCCATGCCGTAGACGTCGAGCGGGACGTCGCGGCCCACGCGGACGACGACGTCGGTCCCGGCGACGCGCCAGCGGCGCACCGGTTCGTTGACGACCACGCCGACGCTCGCGCGCTCGCCCGAGTACAGCGGTCCGGGGTCGGGGATCCCGTGGTCGACGACGAGGGTCCGCGCGTCGCCCGTGTCCCACATGAGCGCGTTGAACGCCGTGACGTGCACGATCGGGACGAGACCCTCCTCGACGACGTCGAGGTCGGCCAGCGGGTGCCGGGTCGCGGCGGCGTGGCCGGTCGGGGCGTTGTGCTCCACGTAGACGGCGGGGACGTCGCGGCCCGCGACGAGGCCGGTCCAGCGCCGCAGGAGCTCGACCTCCTCGGGGCGCTGCAGCACGACGACGTCCACCTCCCGCGCGGCGCCGAGGTCGGCGAGCTCGGCGGGCGTGACCTCGCGCGCGCCCGGCGGCCAGTCCCACGTGCGGGCGCGCCCGCGGCCGTCGGGCCCGCGGTCGGGGACAACGGGCACGAGGTACTCGTGGGGGCCCGCGACGAACGCCGTCGCCCACGAGCCGTGCACGTGCCAGACGAGCACCCTCATCGCGCCACCCCCGCGGTCCGGGGCGCCGCGGCGGGCGCGGTCGTCGTCGCGACGCGCGGCACGCCGAGGCGCTCGACGGCGGCGAGGACCTCGCCGGGGTGGACGGCGCCCAGGCACGGGTGACCCGGGACGGGGCACTGCCGCGCGCGCATGCCGCGGCAGGCGGCGTGCTGGTCGCCCAGGACGACGCTCGGCACGCCCCACGGCGCCCACCGCTCGGCGGGCACGACGGGCGCGAACAGCGAGACGACGGGCGTGCCGACCGCGGCGGCGAGGTGCGCGGGGCCCGTGTTGCCGACGACGACGCACCGCGCCCCGTCGAGCACCGCGGCCAGGCCCGCGAGGTCCGTGCGCCCGGAGAGGTCGAGGGCGCGGTCCGCGGCGACGTGGGACGCGAGCGCGGTCTCGCCGGGACCGCCCGTGACGACGACGGCGTGACCCGCGGCCGCGAGCGCCGCGACGACGTCGCGCGCGTGGTCCGGGTCGGGCGCGCGCGCGGGGACCGACGCGCCGGGGTGCACGACGACGTAGGGCCCGGCGGGCACGAGCGCGGCGACGTCCGGGAGGGGGCGGCGCACGCGCAGCCGGTCGCCGTCGGGCGGGGCACCGAATCCGGCGGCCCGGGCGAGGTAGAGCGCCGCCTCCACCTCGTGGAGCCCGTCCGGGCGCGCGTGGCGCACGTCGAGGAGCGACCCGGGGTAGTCCTCGCTCGTCGCGGCGACGTGCTCGACGCCGGCGAGCTTGAGCAGCATCGCCGCGGGCAGCGGGCTCTGGTGGAACGACGTGAACACGACCGCGGACGCGTAGCGGCGGTCGGCGAGCGTGCGGACGAGGTCGAGCACGCGCGGCCCGTCCAGGGGCGGGGGCCGGTAGCCGGACCAGGGCGCGTCGAACACGAGCACGTCGCGCACGTCCGGGAGCAGGCGGGCGGCGGCGCTCCCCGCGGGGGCGGCGAGCACGTCGACGCGTCCGCCGCGCGGCGCGACGGACGCGGCCATCGCGCGCACGGCGGGCCCGGTGAGGAGCACGTCGCCGTCGCTGTCGAGGCGCACGGCGAGGACGTCGGCGCTCATGCGGCACGCTCCTCGTCCGGGTCGGCGGCGGAGGCGTCGGGGGATGCGGGAGGGTCGCCCTGCCGCGCCGACGGGCCGGGGAGGCGGCCGGCGAGCGCGCGCACCGCGGCGGCGAGGTCGGGCGCGACGCGCGGGGCCGCGGCGACCTCCTCGGGCCGGGTCTCGGGGGTCGGCACGAGGACGGGCGTCGCGCCCGCGGCGAGCGCCGCGCCGACGTCGGCGCCGATGTCGCCCACGACGGCGCACCGCCACGGCTCGACGCCGAGGTCCGCCGCCGCGGCGAGGACGAGGCCCGGCCCGGGCTTGCGGCACGCGCACGCGTCGTCCGGCGCGTGCGGGCACACCTGCCAGGTGTCGAACGGCCCGAGCAGCTCCTCGACGCGCGCGTTCACGGCGTCGACCTGCGCGCGCGTGAGGAGCCCGCGACCGACACCGGACTGGTTGGACACCACGCCGAGCCGGACCCCGCGGGCGCGCAGGTCGTCGAGCACGGCGCGCACGCCGTCGAGCGGGCGCACGGCGGCCGGGTCGCCGTTGTACGGGACGTCGCGCACGAGCGTGCCGTCGCGGTCGAGGAGCACGGCTGCGAGCGGCGGCGGCCACGGCTCGAGCCCGCGCCGGGCGGCGAGCGTGCCCGCGACGCGGTGCCGCACCGCGGCGAACGGGATGGCGGCGCTCGTCCACGCCATGCGTCGCAGCTCGGGCCCGAACGCGTCGTCGCCCGGCCGCGGCCCCGGTGCGAGGCGGCGGCCGAGGAACTGCGCGGTGAGGGCCGCCCAGCCGAGCGCGCCGAGCGCCGCGACGCGCGGGCGCCGGGCGAGGAGCCCGGCGGCGCCGACCGCGGC
>NZ_JAAFAN010000123.1:0-4525 GCF_010287905.1 Cellulosimicrobium composti | reverse complement strand
AGCCATGCCACAGGGACAAAAAATTTGGCATTGACTAACAAGCACACTGTTGAGTTCTCAAACAACCGACACACACCAACTCAGCACCACCCGACCGGGCAGAACCTCGCTTGGGGCAACCCTTCAACCTTACCAGGTCTCCCCCGGCTCCTCAACCTCGGCTGTTCGCCGCGGTCCAGGCACCGTGGTCTTCCTCGTCTCGGGCAGGAAGTATCCTACGCCATGCGGTGGAAGGGTTTCGACCCCGGGACCAGCCACCCTCGATCGT
Organism: Cellulosimicrobium composti; assembly: GCF_010287905.1. Classification (NCBI taxonomy): domain Bacteria; kingdom Bacillati; phylum Actinomycetota; class Actinomycetes; order Micrococcales; family Promicromonosporaceae; genus Cellulosimicrobium; species Cellulosimicrobium composti. The sequence goes on along the minus strand of NZ_JAAFAN010000123.1, from coordinate 4,257 downwards.
TCGAGGCGGTGTCTGTTCCTCCCTGTCGGGCCGACATCCAGAACATTACGCGGCCCGTCGCGCGGCGGTCAAGCCGGGTCGCGGTGACCCGGCGCACAGCCGCCGGGACCCGGTGCTACCCGCCCACCGCGTCGCCGAGGCCCGCACCACGGGCGAGCCGTAGGACGACCCTGTCGCCCGGCCGGAGCTGCGCCGCGCGGTCGACGTCCGCCTCGCGCAGCACTCCGATGACCGGGTACCCCCCGGTCACGGGCCGGTCGGCGAGGAAGACGACCGGGCGCCCGTCCGGCGGGACCTGGACCGCTCCCCGCACGAGGCCCTCCGACGGCAGCTCCCCCGCGCGGCGCGGGACGGCCTGCCCGTCGAGCCGCAGGGCGACGCGGTCGCTGTCCGCGGTCACGGTGCGCAGCGCGCGCAGCGCGTGCCACGCGCCGGGCAGGAACCAGTCGGCGCGCGGTCCTGGGAGCACCTCGAGCACCCCCGCGGCACGCTCGCCCGGACGGGCCTCCCCCGGCACGTGCGGCACCGGCACGACCTCGGTGAGCGGCCAGGAGCCCGCGGGCGGCGTGCCGACCGCCAGCACGTCGCCCGGTCGCAGGGGCTCCGGCCCGATGCCGCCGAGGACGTCGCGCGACCGCGACCCCAGCACCGGCTCCACGACGAGACCGCCGCGCACCCCGACGTAGGTCCGCAGCCCGCGTGCCGGCGTGCCGAGGCGCAGCAGCGCGCCGTCGGGCACGCGGACGGGCGCGTTCATGCCCACCGGTCGACCGTCGACGCTCGCCGGGACCGCGGCGCCGGTGAGCGCGACGAGCGCCTCCCCGTGGAAGCGCAGGGCGGCCCCCCCGAGCGTGACCTCGAGCGCGGCCGCGTCCGGGGCGTTGCCGACGACCCGGGCGGCGAGCGCGTGGGACGCCCGGTCGGCCGCGCCCGACGGCCCGACGCCCACGGCAGCCAGGCCGGTCCGGCCGGCGTCCTCCACGAGGAGCAGCGGTCCGGTCGCGACCACCTCGACGCCCCGCCCGTCCCCGGCCCGCGTCGCGGCGCGCGGCGCGGGACTCGCGCTCGGCCCGGCGGCGCGCGCGCCCGCCGCGGACGCGCGCGCAGCGACCACCTCGCGGACCGGCACGAACCGCACGCGCGCACCCGGCGCGACGAGCGCCGGGGGGTCCCGGTCGACGTCGAACATCGGCGCGCCCGTGCGCCCGAGGAGCCGCCACCCGCCCGGGGACTCGCGCGGGTAGACGGCCGTGAGGTCGCCCGCGAGCGCGACGGACCCCCCGGGGACGCGGGTCCGGGGCGTCTCGAGGCGCGGCGCCGCGATGCGGGGGTCGACGCCGGACAGGTACACGAAGCCGGGAGCGAAGCCCCCGAACGCGGCCTCGTACTCGCGCCCGGCGTGCCGTGCGACGACCTCCTCGGTGCTCGTGCCCGCCCACCGGGCGACGTCGTCGAGGTCCTGCCCGTCGTACCGCACGGGGATCTCGACGAGCGTCCCCGCCGGTGGGGCGTCGTCGTCCCCCGCGCGGCGTACCGCGTCGCGCGCCCAGGCGAGCGCCCGACGGACGTCGCCGGGGGCGGCGCAGCGCACGAGGACGGTCCGGGCCGCGGGGACGACGTCGACCACCCCCGGCGGTACGTCGGCGAGGAGCGCGCGGTGCACCGCGCGCACGGCCGCGAGGTCCGGGAGGTCGACCAGCAGGGCCGTCTCGCCGAACCGGCTCACGGCCCCGTCGGCGCGCGTCACGACGGGCGGACCTCGCGCGCGCCCGTCGCCGCGTCCACGAAGGGGCGGACCTCGACCCCGGCCTCCTGGAGCGCCGTCCGCAGCGCCCCGAGCAGCCCGACGGCGCCGGGGGTGTCCGAGTGGACGCACACCGAGTCCGCCTGGACGCGCACCGACGAGCCGTCCGCCGCCTCGACCGTCCCCGTCGTCACCAGCCGGACGACGCGGCGCGCGACCTCGTCCCCGTCGTGCACGACGGCGCCCGGCCGGCCGCGCGGGACGAGCTCGCCGGAGGGGAGGTAGCCGCGGTCCGCGAACGCCTCGCGGACGGTGGGCTGGCCGGCGGCGTCCGCGAACCGCAGCACCGCCGAGCCGGGGAGCCCGACGACGGGCAGCGTGGGGTCGTAGGCGCGCACCGCGTCGACGACGGCCCGGGCCTGCGCCTCGTGGTGGACGATCGCGTTGTAGAGCGCCCCGTGCGGCTTGACGTAGCGCACCCGGTCCCCCACGAGCCGCGCGAACCCGTCGAGGGCCGCGAGCTGGTAGAGCACCTCGTCGGCGAGCTCGCCGGGGTCCACGTCCATGAACCGCCGACCGAACCCCGCGCGGTCCCGATAGCTCACGTGGGCCCCCACCCGCACCCCGCGCGCCGCGGCGTCCCGCGTCACGGCCCGCATGGTGGTGGCGTCGCCGGCGTGGAAGCCGCACGCGACGTTCGCGCTGGTCACGAGCCCGAGCAGGGCCTCGTCGTCGGCGAGGGTCCAGCGGCCGAAGCCCTCGCCGAGGTCGGCGTTGAGGTCGATGCGCGTCACCTGCCCATCATGCCCGGGTCGCGCGGTCGCGGCGGGCACCGTGCGGCCCGTCGTCGCGGCGAGGCGTAGATTCCCCGCATGCCCGACGACCTCACCACCGCACCGCACGCCGTGCGGGTGCGCCGCGCGACCGCCGACGACGCGGCCGCCCTCGCCGACCTCGCGGCGGTCACGTTCCCGCTCGCGTGCCCGCCCGGGACGTCGCCCGACGCGATCGCCGAGCACGTCGCCACGCAGCTCTCCCCGGAGCGGTTCCGCGCCTGGGCCGCGAGCGCCGACGGGGTCCTCCTCGTCGTCGAGCCGGACGGCGCCGGGCCGGGCGCGGCCGGGGACGCGCCCGTCGGCTACGCGCTCCTGGTGCGCGGCACGCCGGACGACCCGGGCGTCGAGGCCGCCGTGGGCTCGGGTGCGGCGGTCGAGCTGTCGAAGATCTACGTGCACCCGCGGGCCCAGGGCACGGGCGTGGCGAGCGCGCTCATGCGCGCCGCCCTGGACGCCGCGCCGACGCTCGGCGAGGGGCTGACCGTGTGGCTCGGGACCAACGTGCTGAACGCGCGTGCCCAGGCGTTCTACCGCAAGCACGGGTTCGCGGTCGTCGGGTCGCGCACCTACGTGGTGGGCGGCGAGGAGCACTCGGACGTCGTCATGGTGCACGGCGCGTCCTGACCGCCGGCGCGGGGCGCCCGCCGAGGGCGGGCGACGACGCGCCCGCCGTCTCAGTGGTCGTGGGAGTCCTCGCCGGGGACGTCGAGACCGCCGTCGAGCGAGTCGCCGGGGTGGACGGGGAGGAACACGTGGACGTGCCCCTGTCCCCCGGCGGTCGCGCGCAGGTCGAGCTGGACGGCCGCGAGGCCCCACGTGTCGACGGCGCGCGTGCGCAGCTCGCCCGCGAGCGCGTACAGGTCGGGGGCGGCGTCGGGTGCGGCGTCGGCGGCGAGCGCGACGGCGTCGAGCGCGTCCCCGACGAGCTCGAGCGACGTGAGCATGCCGTTGCGGACGATGTTGTGCTCCGACGAGCCGCTCGGGAGCGCCTCGGTCTCGGCGACGAGCGCGTCGACGTCCGCGCGCCAGGCCGCGACCTGCGCGGGGTCGGCGGGCACCGCGGTCGACCCGTCGACCGGGAGCACCGCGTGCAGCCCGTGGAGGACGGGCACGAGCTCGGTCTGCAGGTGCTGGGCGTGGTCGATCGACGCGACGAGGTTCTCGGCGTCGCGCGCCTCCTCGGCCGCCTCGAGCTCGGCGACCCGCGCCGGGTCCACGGCGAGACCCTCGGCGGGCTCGCCCGCGTCGCGCGTCAGCGCGACCACGGCCGCGGCCACGACGGCCACGACGGCGAGCGCGCCGAGCACGACGAGCGCGCGGCGCCACGGGTCGAGGCCCACGAACCACCGGCGCGCGCGGACGCGCGCCGGTGGCCGGGGTTCGGGGCGGCCGGCACCACCCCGGTCGTCAGGACGGGAGCGCGTCGCGGACCTCGTCGGCCCGCCCGTGCCCCGGGATGCCCGGGCGTCCCGTGCGGCCGGTCGTGCCGACGACGTGCGTGCTCCGGTGCGCTGTGCCACCTGTCGCTCCTGTCCTGTGGTCGTCCCGCTCGGGTCGCCGGGCCCCCCCCCCCGGGCGGGGCCGCCGGGGGGGGGGGGGGGGGGGGGGGGGGGGGGCCCCCCCCCCCCCCCCCCGCCCCCCCCCCCCGGGGGGGGGGGGCCCCGCGAGCGGGGGGGT
>NZ_JAAFAN010000122.1:0-4716 GCF_010287905.1 Cellulosimicrobium composti | reverse complement strand
CCCCCCCCCCCCCCCCCCCCCCCCCCCCGCCCCCCCTGGGGGGGGGGCCGCGCCGGGGGGCGGCCCCCCCCCCCCCCCCCCGGCCGGGCCCGGGGCCGGGTCCTCGTGTGCGTGAGGCGCGTTACTCCCGCGAGGGTCGAGACGCCACGCCCGGTCAGGTTAGGCTTCGCTTATCTGGGCGGCGACGACCCGTCGGGTCCGCCCGCCCCGCACCGCTCCCTGGAGACCTTCCATGCCTCACGCTGCCCGCACCACGCCGCCTCCCGGCCCGTCGACGCACCCGGCGCCGCCGCCGGCGACGACGTTCGGCCCGGCCGCGCGCGGCCCGCGGAGGGTCGTGACCGCGCTCGCGGGGGCGGGCGCCGTCGTGCTGCTGGGCCTGGTCGCCGCGTGCGCGCCGCTCCCCTACGAGCCGCCCGCGGAGCCGGCCCCCGACGCGACGCCCGCCGCCGCGCCCGCCGAGGCGACGCCCGCCGAGGCGCCGACGGGCGCCCCCGCGTGCACGACGCTCGACGAGTCGCGCGCCGCAGGAGGCGGGACGGACGTCGACCCCGCGACGTTCCCCACCGGCCCGACGTCCGCGACGTTCGCCGACGACGCGATCCACCCCGTCGCCGACGCCCCGACCCCGCAGCTCCCGGTCACGGTCGAGTCCGCGGACGGTCGGCAGGTCGAGGTCACGGACGCGAGCCGCATCATCCCGGTCGACCTCTACGGCACGCTCGGCGAGATCGTCTACAGCCTCGGGCTGGGCGACAACGTCGTGGGTCGCGACCTGCCGACCGGCTTCCCCGAGGCCGCGGACGTCCCCGTCGTCACGGGCGCCGGGCACGCGCTCGACGTCGAGGCGATCCTCGGCCTGAACCCCTCGGTGATCCTCACCGACGCGACGATCCTCACGGACGACGCGCGCGCCCAGCTCGAGAGCTCGGGCATCGCCGTCGTCTACTTCGACGACGCGCGCACGCTCGACGGCGTCGACGACCGGATCCGGGCCGTGGCGACCGCCCTCGGCGTGCCCGAGCAGGGCGAGGCGCTGGTCGAGCGCACCGACCGGCAGATCTGCGCCGCGCTCTCGGCCGTCCCGCGCGACACCGGCGACCCGCTCGTCGCGTTCCTCTACCTGCGCGGCTCGAACATCAAGATGCTGTTCGGGCCCGGCTCGGGCGCCGACGACCTGATCCGCGAGATCGGCGGCGAGGACGCGGGCACCGCGATCGGCCTCACGCAGCAGTACGCGCCCGTGACGAGCGAGGCGCTCATCACCGCCGCGCCCGACGTGTACCTCGTCATGACGGACGGCCTGGAGTCCATGGGCGGGCTCGACGCCATGCTCGCGGTCCCCGGCCTCGCGCAGACGCCCGCGGGCGAGTCGCGCCGCGTGGTCGACATGGACGGCGCGCGCCTCCTCACGTTCGGCCCCCGCACCGGACACACGATCGCGTCGCTCGTCGAGGCGTTCTACGGGGTGCCCGCGCCGGAGCTCCCGGCGTCGTGAGCGCGCCCACCACCCGCCCCCTCGGCACGCCCGAGGACGCGCCCGTCCCCGAGGACGCGCGCGTGCCCGACGACGCCCCGCGCCCGGGCGGCCGGCCCACCCGGGCGGTCCCCGCCGTCGGGCAGCAACGGCGACGCGCCGCGCGCTGGCTCATGGTCGGCCTGGGCGTCGCCCTCGCGGTCCTCACCGTGCTCTCGGGCATGACCGGCCAGGTGCCCGTCTCGCCCGCGGAGGTCCTCGGGTCGCTCGCGCACCACCTCGGGCTCGACTGGGGCCCGATGCCGTCGCACCCGCAGGGCGAGAACGCGCTGTGGGTCGTGCGGTTCCCGCGCGTCGTCATGGCGATCGTCGTGGGCGGCGCGCTCGCGTGCTCGGGCGCGCTCATGCAGGGCGTGTTCGGCAACCCGCTCGCCGAACCGGGCGTCATCGGGGTCTCGTCGGGCGCGGCCGTGGGGGCGTGCGCGGTCATCGTCACCGCGGGCGCGCTCGTGCCGGGCACGTGGGTCGCCGCGGCGGCGTTCCTCGGCGGGCTCGTCACGACGTTCGTCGTCTACGCGCTCGCGCGCGCCGGCGGCCGCACCGAGGTCGTGACGCTCGTGCTCACCGGCATCGCGGTCAACGCGTTCGCGGGCGGGCTGCTCGCGTTCTTCACGTTCGTCGCCGACCCGGCCGCGCGCGAGCAGGTCGTCTTCTGGCAGCTCGGGTCGCTCGGCGGCGCCACGTGGCAGTCGGTGTCGATCGTGCTGCCGATCGCCGTCGTCGGCGTCACGGGCGCGATGCTCGTGCGCCGCAGGATGGACCTGCTCTCCCTCGGCGAGCGTGCCGCGCAGCACCTCGGGGTGGACGTCGAGCGGCTGCGTCAGGTCGTCATCGTGCTCGTCGCGCTGCTCGTCTCCGCGGGCGTCGCGTTCACCGGGATCATCGCGTTCGTCGGGCTCGTCGTGCCGCACCTCGTGCGCATGGTCTGCGGGCCGAGCCACAGGACGCTCGTGCCCGCCTCGGTGCTGGGCGGCGCCGTCGTGCTGCTCGCCGCCGACCTCGTCGCACGCACCGCCGTCGCGAACGTCGAGCTGCCGCTCGGCATGATCACGTCGCTCGTCGGCGGGCCGTTCTTCTTCTACCTGCTGCGCCGCACGCGCTCGCGCCAAGGAGGCTGGGCATGAGCGACCTGCGCCACGAGGGGACGTCGTTCCTCGGCGCGCTGCGCACCGCGGTCACCGGTGCCCGACGCCGGTCCCGCCTCCCCGGGCCGACCTCGCCCGGCGACGTGGTCACCGCGGCGCACGACGTGTCCCTCACGCTCGGCGACGCCCCGATCCTGCGCGACGTGTCCGTCGACGTGCGCGCGGGCGAGGTCCGCGCGCTGCTCGGACCGAACGGCGCGGGCAAGTCGTCCCTGCTTGCCGTGCTCACGGGCGACCTGGTCCCCGAGGCCGGGGACGTCGTGGTCGACGGGCGGCCCCTGCGCGCCTGGACGCCCACTGAGCTCGCGCTGCGCCGGTCCGTCATGCTCCAGCAGGTCTCGCTCAGCTTCCCGTTCACGGCCGCCGACGTCGTGCGCATGGGCCGCACCCCCTGGCGCGGCACCCCCTCCGAGGACGAGGACGACGCCGCGGTCGCCGAGGCGATGGCCGCGACCGATGTCGAGCACCTCGCGGAGCGGCACTTCACGTCGCTGTCGGGCGGGGAGAAGGCGCGCGTCGCGCTCGCGCGCGTGCTCGCCCAGCGCACCGCCCTGCTCATGCTCGACGAGCCGACCGCCGCGCTCGACCTCAAGCACCAGGAGCTCGTGCTCCAGCTCGCGCAGGCGCACGCCGCCGCCGGGGGTGCCGTGGTCGTCGTCGTGCACGACCTCTCGCTCGCCGCGGCCTACGCCGACCAGGTCACCCTGCTCGCGTGCGGGCGCGTCGTCGCCGACGGCGACCCGCGCGACGTCCTCACCGCCGACCTGCTGAGCGGCGTCTACGACTACCCCGTCGAGATCGTCGACCACCCCGGCGGCGGCGCGCCGATCATCCTTCCGCGCCGCTGACCGCGGTCGGGCACCGTCGACCGCTCAGCGAGCGGTCTCACGCCCACGCCTCGTCGTGCTCGACGCCCGCATCGGCGCATGGCTCCTCGCCGTCGTCCGCCAACGAGGGCGACTTCTTGTGCACGATGCCGGTACGGTGCGGCCAGCCGACGGCCTGTTGCCTCTGCTACACGCTCAAGAGACCGAGCGCTCGCTTCGAGGACGTCTCGGTTCGACGTGAGAATCCCCGGATGGTCAAAGGCGCTCGACGGAACGCGACGCATGATCGCCTGTCGTAGAAACGACGGCGGTCTCAACCCACCAACGCACCGCTGCGGGACGATGCTAGGAGACTTGGCCGCCGGTCGGTAGCGTCCTGCTCGTGAGAGTCGCGCGCATTCTGTTCGTCGGAGTGGTTCTGAGCGTTGGAACACTGCACTTGAGCGCCTGCGGCTCTGAGGGGGTCACGGTGCCGCCGGGCTCAGATGCGTTGAGCGACTGCGACGTCCAGCAGCTCAACGTCGTTGAGCTTGAGTCAGGCGGCGAGCCAGGCTGTGACCTCGAAGGATCGTCGTTGCTCTTCCCGGACGGCACGACGTTGGAGATCGCTCCTGTCGGGAACGCAACCAGCTACCAGGACAGCAGGTCGGAGGGAGTGGAGTTCTCAATCGTGAATTGGGGCGTCCCTGGTGTGGGCGCCTCGGTCATTGAGGACGGAGAACTCATCGACGTGTGGGCGAGTACTCCGGAAGCGCTGGACCTGCAGCGAGAGCAGATGCGCATCGAAGGCGTAGACACGGCGTAATCCCGTCTTACGTACTGGCCGGCCGCGAGGAACGCCCCATCGCGCGGTAGACGGTGGCGCGAGAGACGCCGAAGAGTTCGGCAATCTCGGCGGAGGTGTGGTTGCCGGCACGGTGGAGGTCGACGAGGTGTCGCTCCTGGGCGGGGGTGAGCTTGGGCTTGCGGCCCTTGAGCTTGCCCTTGGCCTTGGCAATGGCCATGCCTTCGCGGGTGCGGGCTCGGATGAGGTCGGCCTCGAACTCCGCGACCATCGCAAGCACGTTGAGCAGGAGTCGGCCGACGGGGTCGCTTGGGTCGTGCACCGTGGCGCCGATCTGGAGCCGGACTGAATCGCCCTGGGTTTGTTGGAGGTTCCTGACCTTGGAAACGAGGATGGAGCCATGCCGAAGGAGCAGACGCCGGG
>NZ_JAAFAN010000121.1:0-4725 GCF_010287905.1 Cellulosimicrobium composti | reverse complement strand
CTACGCTAAGCAGCAGGGCCACGAAGCCCTGATCGGAACCAAATGACCAGAGCCTCCATCAGACCCAGGGCGATTCAGTTCGGTCACATTCAAGTGAGGCGGCGAACTACCCGGTCGAGGACGGCTCGCGCTGTCCGGCTCGCCGGTGCGTTGGAATCGAGGTGGCGTGCCAAAGGAGGGCTGATCGCGTAATACGCCCGAATGAACGCTCGACCCGGCGCGGTCGCGGCGAGACGCTCATCCCGGAACCGGCGTAGCACGCGCACCTGGGGTGCGTCGTACGACCCGTACACAGCGGTCGCGATGTAGCACCCGGACTTCTTGGACGGGCCGAACCCGGAGATGACGTTCTTGGTGAACGTGCCCCACTCGGCGGAGATCGCCTCATACGGTCGCGCGAGCTGGTAGTTCGGGTTGCCGGAGATCTCGCGCAGGTATTGGTTCAGGCCCGCTTCGGATGTCATGGCGACCTTGAACCGGTCGATGTGGTCGTCGAACGTGGACGGCACCCCGGGCATCGCGGGGGCGGGATTCTGGTCGTAGATCTGCTTGGCGGTCAGGAGTACGACGAACGCCGGGACTGGCAAGTCGCCGCATGCGAGCGTCTTGTACAGGGACGACAACGCCCCGGTGTACATGACGCCTTCGTCGACCATTGTGTCGACGATGATGCGTGCGGAAGCGGCGTAGTGCCCTTCGCGTTTTGCGTACACGGCCGCGTCGATGACACCGTTCCAGTCGGACGGGACCGGTTCCGATGAGCGGCGTAGGGTCGCGATGTGCGGGTAGAAGTCCCGGTAGACCTGCCCGAGCTCTTTGCGTTCGTCCATGCAGGGAAGGTATCCGTGCAGCCAGCTGCTTGACGGCGGGACACGAGCATCTGACAGCGCCGCTGAACTCGCGGCATGATGACCAACCGAACCAGCCGGGGCGACAGGTCAGGCGCCCCTGCGGTTGGACCCAGGAGGGGGCAAGTGCGACCTGAGTGGCTCTGATTGCACGCCTCCGCCTCATGAGTGGGAGCTCATCGATAGCATGGGGACGTACAGCAGTTGCCGGTCTCGCCGGCAGGTTCAGCGCCGACCAGATCCGGAGATTCACCAGACGTGCCAGTCCTTTCGAGCTTCGTGTGGAGCTTTGCCGACACGCTGCGGGATCCCCACGCCCAGGCCGAGCACGGAAACGCCGTGGACCAGTTCTTGGCCTCGCTCCACCTGCGGGAGACGCTGACTGACGCCGCTGTGCTGAACGAGGGCGAGTTCGGCAAGCTCACTGGTGCACTGATCAGCGAGAACGAGCACGCCGACGAGCGAGCCGGGCTGAGCCGCCAGTACCTCTATCAGTCGTGCCGGGTGCCGATGGTGAACGCGACGAACTTGAGGGAAATCGGTGCCTCCGGCGAGTGCGAGTAGAGCGATGGCGACGAAGGGCGCTCCGCACCCGGCGATCCACGCGGTACTCCAGGACTCCGACTCCGTGCCGTATTCCGACCGTGATCGTGGCCCGATCGGTCTGGAGCATGCTACGAGCGTGTCCTTGGCGCGGGCTCTTGCCGTCGGCGGCCTCAGCCGCCTCGATCCGAATCTCACGACCGTCAACATTTGGGATCCCGCGGCAGGCCTGGGGTTCGCCGGATTCCTCGTGGTTGAAGCGCTGCTGTCGTCGGGAGTCGAGGCCCGCTACCGCGGCCAGGACATCAACGAAGCGGCCGTCTCCGCTAGCCTTCGTCGGTTTGAAGCAATCCCCGACGCCGAGATCGCCTGCGCGAACACGTTGACGCACGATGCCTTCGAGGGCTTCAGCGCCGACCTGGTGATCGTCGACGCGCCCTGGGGGACGGGTTGGCGGGACTTGGCGGCAGCCGTGAAAGCGCGGCAGACCAACGGCGAGTTCGGGTTCGGCCTCCCGCAGCAAGCCGACAGCACCTGGCTGTTCATCTCTCTGGCGCTTGAGAAACTGCGGCCAGCGGAACAGGGCGGCGGACGTGTCGCGGCGTTGGTGAACCCGGGCGCCCTCAGTTCCGGCGGCGCGACCAGTACGGTGCGGCAGCGGATCGTCGAAGCCGGCCTGCTGGAGTCGGTCACCCGGCTCCCTGATGGCCTCGCGCCGAACACCGGTATCCCCCTGTACCTCCTGACCTTCTCCAACCGAGCCCAGGACGTCGGCAACGGCAAGGCGATGATCGCCGACCTGCAGACGATGTTCACCACAGAGCGCCGCCGCCGGTCAGTCCCGGTTGAGGCGTTCCAAGAACTTGAGTCCGGGCTGCGGACGAAGAAGGCGGGCCCGCGCAATCGCACCATCAGTACTCGCCAGTTCACGCGCAGAGACGCACGGCTGTCGCGCGCCACGCGCGACGACCATCAGCTCTCGTGGCGCGTCACCACGTACAGAGATACGGCGATCGACGGTCTGTTCCTGGATGCCCGCTATGGGCCGGACGCCGGTGTCTCGTTGGCCGAGGAGCCGCGCGAGACGCTCGACCTAGATCCCAGCCGTGTTTTCAGGGACGACGTGAGCGAACTGCTGCGAGCCATGACCGCGAGAGGCTGGCCCAGCCGACGTCTGAGCAGCCTTCTCGCCCGAGAGCCCGCCCCTGCGACTAGTTCGAATCAAGGCGAGCGCCAGTTGTTCGTGCCCACTAGCCGGGATGGCAGGGTCGCCGCCGACCTGTCCGAGACGAGCACCGGCGGGCGCGTCCTGGCGGTGCAGCTCGATGACGACTCGATCTATCCGCCCTTTCTGGTGGCGTGGCTCAACTCGGAGCAGGGCGTCGCCAGTCGGCTACGTGCGATCGACAACGGCAGCTCGGGCCACCATCTAAAGGCATTGCGGTCGGACACCCCGTCCTTGATGAGGTGGGCCGATGAGTTGCTCGTTCCGGTCCCGGACCTCAGTGTTCAGCTGGCCCTAGCCTCTGCCGACGAACGGCTCAGCTCGTTTCAGGCCGAGCTCGGCACTCGACGAGCGAGCGTCTGGTCATCGCCGGAAAGCGCTGAAGAGGTGGTAAGCAAGATCGCTGGTGCCTTCGACGACTCGTTGACATCGTGGCTCGACCAGCTGCCCTATCCGATCGCATCGGCGCTGTGGACCGCGGAGTCCGCACATTCGGTGGGAGAGCAGCAGCGCGCCTATCTCCACGCCTGGGAAGCGATCGTGACCTTCCACGCCACAGTCCTGCTGTCAGCTAGCCGCAGCGATCCGGGCGGCAGCAGCGAGACCGAGGCTGCGATCCGTCAGACCCTGCATGAACAGCACCTGGGCATCGAGAGGGCGTCCTTCGGCACCTGGGTGATCATCGTTGAGAAGACGTCGAAGAACCTGCGCAGCGCGCTCGAGAACGGCGATGCCGACGACGTGGCCCGCGTCCGCCGCGCGTTCGCCGACCTCGGCCGCGCCGGCATCGAACGGCTGATCTCGAAGGACGTCGTCAAGAAGTTCAACGAGCTGAACGGCAAGCGCAACCGGTGGTCCGGCCACACGGGTTACACCTCGGCAGAGGAGCTGAGGACCCAGGTCGAATCACTCGTCTCAGACCTCAGAGAGCTGCGCGGGCTGCTCGGGGACGTCTGGGACCAGCTACTGCTCGTACGTCCGGGCAGCGCCAAGCGTCGCCGCGACGGCCTCGTTCAGACGGCGGAGGTCGCGGTCGGTACTCGGACACCGTTTGCGGCTCGGGAGTTCACCGTGGGAGAGCACATGCTCGACGACGAGCTCTACCTCGTCCGGGACGGATCGCAGTCGCCGTTGCGCCTCGGAAACTTCGTGCAACTACGCGTCGCACCTAGCAGCGCCCAGTTCACCACGTACTTCTACAACCGCACCGAGGGGACGAGCGTACGGATGGTCAGCTACCAGTACGGGCCAGAGAGCGAACTGCAAGACGATGTGGAGCGCCTCCGGGAGGACTTTGGCGAACTTGTGCTCGGGTGAACTCGGGACGCATTCGACGGCCCCGCTATATAGCCAGAGCTCCGGGTTCGATCAAGTCCGCCAGTAGGGCCTCGAAGAACTGCGAGAACTGCCCCGATGTGACTTCCCCAGTGACGCTAGTACTACAGCCGTAGATCGTGATGTTCGACGGCCTGCAATCCGTGGCCATCGCGGCGGGCGGCTTACCTACTCTGTTCCATGCCGTCGTGAGCGGTGATTCCGTCGAGCAGGTGCACCCCGGGCAGTGTCTCGCCGGCCGTGTCGCTGAAGGTGCTGTAGTCCAGCGAATGGAGTCGGCCGTCGTCGACCCACAGCTCGAGCCAGCCCAGGTGCTCATCGCCGTCGGCGACGGCAAGGGTGGCGATCGGACCGCCTGCGTGCGACGGGATCCTCGGCACGTCTGCTCCGGCAAGGACGTGAATGAGGAAGCACGCGTCGCCGTCGTGGTCCTTGCCGCCCCAACGCGCGTGCACGAGTTGCGCCCTGGCTTCCTCGGACCCTCGCCAACTACCCGCGCAGATGCGCTCCAGCAGAGCGGACTCGAGCGTTGTCAGAGCTGCGCCCGCCTGTCGAGTCGTGTGGGGGCGGACGTCTTCCATGGCCCCATCCTGGCAGACGCACAGCGCCGGAATGTAGGAGCTGACCGTGGTACCTAAGTCGTGGGATACAAGCCTCTGACCTGGGCTGATGCTGCAAGACGGCCTGGACGTAGGACGGGGCTGCTGCACGGATCTGTGACATCTCAGATCGCTTGCTCGCCGAGCAGGCTGGAAGGATGTTGCTGTGCCCAGG
>NZ_JAAFAN010000120.1:0-4746 GCF_010287905.1 Cellulosimicrobium composti | reverse complement strand
TTACGAGCTGGCTCTCGAGGTCTTCAAGCTTCCATGCGACCCACGCTGCCGCACTCCCTCTCTCACTCCCTCCCTCACTCCCTCCCTCCCTCTGCCGATCGCACGCGCGTCCGCCGACCATGCGGTTGCGCCCGTCGAGCATGCGCATCTCGCCCATGAGGACGCCCGGAAGGGCGACATGCGCATGCTCGGCGGGGCGGTACGCCGCACGGGAGCGCTCTCACGTATTCAGATCGTGACCTCGTGGGAGCGATTTCGTGTGTTCGCGCTCACATCCGGGCGGAATGTCTGCGCTGTCATGGGACCAAGGTCGCTATTCGATCACAGTTGTGCCCGCCCTTGCGTTCAGGAGTTGACGCCAAGATCGGGACGGGCATAGCGTCGGGCCCGCTCGGGCGGCGCTGAGGGTGCCCGGGTCCCGGGGCGTCGGCGCCCCGCGAGCTGTCCTCGGCAGGAGGAGGTCCGATGACGGACGAGCGCGTGATCCTCGAGATGCGGGGCATCACCAAGGAGTTCCCGGGCGTACGTGCGCTCGACGACGTCAACCTGCGCGTGCGCGCCGGGGAGATCCACGCGATCTGCGGGGAGAACGGCGCCGGCAAGTCGACGCTCATGAAGGTGCTCTCCGGCGTGTACCCGCACGGGACGTACGCGGGGGAGATCTACTACGAGGGCCGCGAGGTCCAGTTCAAGGACATCCGCTCGAGCGAGCACGCGGGCATCGTCATCATCCACCAGGAGCTCGCGCTCATCCCCGAGCTCTCGATCACCGAGAACATCTTCCTCGGCAACGAGGTCAAGGGCTCGTTCGGGATCGACTGGGGCGCGGCCCGCCGCCGGGCCGAGGAGCTCATGGCGCGCGTCGGCCTCCAGGAGTCGCCGGACGCGCAGATCAAGAACATCGGCGTCGGCAAGCAGCAGCTCGTCGAGATCGCGCGCGCCCTCGCCAAGGACGTGCGGCTGCTCATCCTCGACGAGCCGACGTCGGCCCTCAACGAGGAGGACTCCGAGCACCTGCTCGACCTGCTCCGCGGACTGCGCGCCAAGGGCCTGACGAGCATCATGATCTCCCACAAGCTCAACGAGATCGAGGAGGTCGCGGACTCGATCACGATCATCCGCGACGGCCGCTCGATCGAGACCCTCGACGTCCAGGGCGACGACGTCGACGAGGACCGCATCATCCGCGGGATGGTCGGGCGCTCGCTCGAGTCGCGGTTCCCCGACCACACGCCGAAGATCGGCGAGACGTTCTTCGAGGTCGAGGGCTGGACGGTCGAGCACCCCGAGGTGCCGGGCCGCCTCGTGTGCAAGGGCTCGACGTTCCACGTCCGCCGGGGCGAGATCGTCGGCTTCGCGGGCATCATGGGCGCCGGCCGCACCGAGCTCGCGCGGTCGCTGTTCGGCCGCTCGTACGGGCGCTACAAGTCCGGCGTCGTGCGCATCGACGGGCGCGAGGTGTCGATGCCCACCGTGCTCTCGGCGATCGAGAACCGCATCGCCTACGTGCCCGAGGACCGCAAGTCGCTCGGCCTCAACCTGCTCGACACGATCCTCGGCACGATCCAGGCGGCCAACCTGCCGCGGATCTCCCGGGCCGGCGTGATCGACCAGGACGCGGCGTTCGTCGCCGCGGAGTCCTACCGCAAGGCGTTCTCGATCAAGGCCCCGAGCGTGCACGAGGGCGTCGCGAAGCTCTCCGGCGGCAACCAGCAGAAGGTGCTGCTCGCCAAGTGGATGTACACCGAGCCGGAGCTGCTCATCCTCGACGAGCCCACGCGCGGCATCGACGTCGGCGCCAAGTACGAGATCTACGGGCTCGTCCAGAAGCTCGCCGACGCGGGCCGCGGCGTCGTCGTCATCTCGTCGGAGCTGCCCGAGCTGCTCGGTCTGTGCGACCGCATCTACACCGTCTTCGAGGGGCGGATCACGGGCGAGGTCCCCGGGTCGGAGGCGACCCAGGAGGGGCTCATGCGCCTCATGACCGGAACGCCCGGCGACGCGTCCGACGCCGCCGCCTGAGCGCGCCCCACCACCCAGCCACCGCATCCTGACCCAGAAGGAACCACCGACGATGTCGTCCATCAAGCAGCTGCTGAGCGGAGGAGCGCGCCAGTTCGGCATGCTCTTCGCGCTCCTCGCCCTGATCATCTACTTCCAGATCGCGACGGGCGGGCGGGTCCTCACGCCGAGCAACGCGCAGAACCTGCTCAACGGCAACTCCTACATCCTCATCCTCGCCATCGGCATGGTCCTCGTGATCATCGCCGGCCACATCGACCTGTCCGTCGGGTCCGTGGCGGCGGTGACCGGCATCATCGTCGCCATCGCGATCCGCGACTGGGGCATCCCGTGGTGGCTGGGGATCGTGCTCGGGCTCTGCGTCGGCGCGGTCATCGGCGCCTGGCAGGGCTGGTGGGTCGCCTACGTCGGCATCCCCGGGTTCATCACGACGCTCGCGGGCATGATGCTGTTCCGCGGCCTCAACCAGTTCATCGGCAAGTCGAACACCGTTCCCGTCCCGCAGGAGCTCCAGACCCTCGGCGGCGGCTACCTCCCCGAGTGGGGCCCGAACACCGGCCTCAACAACTCGACGCTCCTCCTCGGCGTCCTGGCGGTCGGTGCCGTCGTCTGGGCCGAGGTCCGCCGTCGCGCGAGCGCCCGCAAGCTCGGCGCCGAGCCCGTCCCGACGTCGGTCGCCGTGACGCGCGTCGTCCTGTTCGGCGCCGTCATCGCGTACCTCACGTACCTCTACGGCTCGGGCCGCGTCGGCACGTCGTTCCCCGTCCCGGCGCTCGTCCTCGTCCTGCTCGTCGTCGTCTACCAGTTCGTCGCGTCACGCACCATCACCGGCCGCCACGTGTACGCGGTGGGCGGCAACCGCGCCGCGGCCGCGCTGTCCGGCGTCAACATCAAGCGCACCAACTTCTTCGTCATGATGAACATGTCGATCCTCGCGTCGCTCGCCGGGATGATCTTCATCGGCCGCTCGACGGCGTCCGGCCCGTTCGACGGCAACATGTGGGAGCTCGACGCCATCGCGGCCGTCTTCATCGGCGGCGCGGCCGTCTCCGGCGGCGTCGGCACCGTCGTCGGTTCCGTCATCGGCGGCCTCGTCATGGCGGTCCTCAACAACGGCCTGCAGCTCATGGGCGTCGGCTCCGACATGACCCAGATCATCAAGGGCCTCGTGCTCCTCATCGCCGTCGCGTTCGACGTCTACAACAAGGTGCAGGGCCGCCCGTCGATCATCGGCCTCATCTTCCCGTCGCGGCGCGACAAGGGCACCGGCGCCGTCACGGGCGCCGACGACGCCCAGCCCGAGGTCCCCGTCGAGGCCGGCGCGACGGCCGCCAAGGGCTGACGCGCACGTCCCACCCACCACCCGTACGACCCCACGACCGCATCCGACGACGGATGCCCGACAAGAAAGTGGTACCCATGAAGAAGCTCACCACGACGCTCCTGGCGCTGTCCGCCGCGAGTGCGCTCGTGCTCAGCGGCTGCTCCTCCGACCGCGGCGGCGACACCGGTGGCGGTGAGGCGACCGGCGGCGAGTCCGCGGCCGCCGGCTTCGAGGAGGGCGCGACCATCGGCGTCGCGCTCCCGCAGAAGACGTCGGAGAACTGGGTCCTCGCCGAGGAGCTGTTCAACGACGGGCTCACGGAGGCCGGCTTCGAGCCGATCGTCCAGTTCGCCAACGGCGGCGTCTCGGAGCAGCAGAGCCAGATCGACGCCATGGTCGAGCAGGGCGCGAAGGTCATCATCGTCGGCGCGATCGACGGCTCGCAGCTCGGGACCCAGCTCAAGAACGCCAAGGACAGCGGCGCGACCGTCATCGCGTACGACCGCCTCGTGAAGAACACGGACGCCGTCGACGAGTACATCGCGTTCGACAACTACCAGGTCGGCGTGCTCCAGGGCGAGGCGCTGCTCCAGGGTCTCGCGGAGCGCAAGGGCGAGGGCCCGTACAACATCGAGCTCATCGCCGGCTCGCCCGACGACGCGAACTCGACGCCGTTCTTTGAGGGCGCCATGAGCGTCCTGCAGCCGAAGATCGACGACGGCACGCTCGTCGTCCCCTCCGGCCAGACGTCGTTCGAGCAGGTCGCGACGCAGGGCTGGAAGGCCGAGAACGCCCAGAAGCGCATGGACACCGTGCTCTCGGGCAGCTACGCCGACACCGAGCTCGACGGCGTCCTGTCGCCGAACGACACGCTCGCGCGCGCCGCGCTCACCTCGGCCAAGCAGGCCGGCAAGGAGACCCCGGTCATCACGGGCCAGGACTCCGAGGTCGAGTCGGTGAAGTCGATCGTCGCGGGCGAGCAGTACTCGACGATCTACAAGGACACGCGCAAGCTCGTCGAGGAGTCGATCAACGCCGTCAAGGCGCTCCAGGCGGGTGAGGAGCCGGAGATCAACGACACCGAGTCGTACGACAACGGCGTGAAGGTCGTCCCGGCCTTCCTCCTCGAGCCGATCATCGTCACGCAGGACAACGCGGCCGAGGTCTACGCGGGTGACCCCACCCTCGAGGAGCTCACCAAGTGACCCTCGCCTGACCGGCGAGTCCCCGGGCGCGTCGAGCGCCGGGGGGAGCGGCGGCGAACCGGCACGCCGCCGCGCACGACGGCCCCCCGGCCCGGCCCCGGGGCGCCGCCGGGCCCCCCCCCGCCGGGGCCCGGGGGGGCGCCGCGCCCCCCCCCCCCCCCCGGCGCGCGCCGCCCCGGTCGCCCGACCGTGCGC